>NZ_CP061311.1:1204502-1210026 GCF_018688095.1 Polynucleobacter sp. AP-Titi-500A-B4
CAACGTGACTAAACTGCCAGCTTCTGCAGTACCAGTCAGTGTTGGCGTATTGTCATTAGTGATACGGTCAGAAGCACTGCTACCGCTATCGATCGTAAAGCCAGCAATACCGATGGTAGGCGCTGTTAAGTCAACCGTAAATATTTGAGTACCTAAATCTGTAGTGCTTACGACTAAGTTATTTGCATCCAATACTGTTGCGGTAGCGGTAACTTGTTGTGTACCGGCTCCCAATGTACTGACGTCAACTTTAGAAAGCGTATAGGTCCATTGACCGGTTGCATCAGCCATCACCGGAATATTAGTCAAGCCACCAATATTGAGGGTAATAAAGCTATTAACAGGTGCAACACCTGAAACGGTTAAACCATTAGCTGAGTTGAACTCAGCATTATTGAGATAGTTATCGCCTGTTACAGCATCAAAATAGCTTGGCGCATTGTAACTAGCATTAGCAATGGCTAGGTCAACACTAGTGGCATTTGGTAAATAGGTAGCTAAATCCGCTCCACTTGAGATGGAGAGGCTAACGGCCTGTGAAATTTGTGTAGTCAAGCTACCCTGTGCCGCACTTCCAACCTGAATCACTTGGTTCAGTGCTTCCATCATTGTAAGGTTCGGATTGGCTACGATAGTTTCAATCGTGGAATTTGAGTCAACAATTAATGCAGACAAGCTATCAATTGCATTTGCGTAGGAATTTACTTTGGTAGTGCTTACATTCAGAGCAAGCAAGGAAGACTTCACAGCAGCTGTCAAATCACTAGCACTAGAAATAACATCGGCACTTAAGCTAGTGGCCATTTTATTTGCTAAGGCATCAAAGATGGCATCCCCTGCTTTAGTGCTAGATACATTCGCTGCTGCACTAACGAAGGCTGTTGCTTGAGCAATCGTATTTAGAATCTCTACACCAGCAGCAAATACTTTTTCAGCATCTACATCGCCAGCCAGGGCTGCTGCCACCGGATCATAGATAGATAAATCAAGAACTGAAGATAAACCAAATTGCGCAGCAAGTTTAGTAGAGGCATCAGTAACACTTAAGTTACCGTTATCTACCATTTTCTCAATCAAAGTAGTGATCGGAGTGATCACTGTAGATCCAGCCAATGCAGTCAACACCACCTGGGACTTAAGGCCAGTAGTCACATCGGTACCGCCTACCATTACCAAGTTACCAGTACCGCCAGTCAGGGTAAATCCACCAGTAGCATCAGTAATAGTCGATGACTCTCCAGAATCCAAGGTCATATTGCTATTGGCATCAGCGAATACCGTTGCACCTGAGATATAGCCGTCAATTGACTTACCATGAATGCTGATAGATTTAGCGCTGTTAATAGCAGCACTGTATTCAGATGAAGAGGAGGTATTAATCACAAACGACAAAGTTTGTGAATAGGATACGTCGTGTTCGCCCTTAAATTGAACGGTGAATGTTTCAACCTTATGACCGTCGGTAAACCAGCCAGAATGGGAATTTAAAGCAGAGGTCAATGCACTCTTCGTTACCGAATAGGTAAAGTTACCTTCGTCACTAAAAGTCAACTTACCAATAGTATTGTCGCTAGTACTCGATGTTTTTGAATACTCAAAGTTATCGGAAATTTCTACAGCACCTTTGAACTTCATCGTGTTACCAGAGGAATAGATTCCCTGGGTCACTGAACCTGTATATCCAGCGTTAATTACGACGTTTTCAGTCATGTGAACTGTGTTGCCAGACGGATCTTTGACGTCATAGCCAAGCACAATCGTTTTTGAACCACTAGTGACATGCGCTGCAGTTGGATCAATCTTAAGTAAATTGCCCGTAAGCAATAAGCCTAATGCAGATCCTTTTGCAGTTGTATAGTCGGATCCGTCAATTTTTAAGTTACTTATACTTAAACCACTGTTTCCATCCAAATCCGATACCTTAGAAATCAGATCAATGGTTTTACCAGGACCAGCAGCTGAGAAGGTATCTGTATTTACAGGATTTGAAGTCGTAGGCGCATCATTGATGCCATGGTAATTAAAAGTGAGCACCTTCTCGGTGCCATCACTAGATTTAACAGTAAAGCTTTCAACTAGGGTATCAGAGGCTCCAAGCTTGACTAACTGTGAATTGAGTACCTTTAATTCATAGCTACCGTCTTCTTTAACAGTCAAAGTACCGAAGTTTTTACCTCCAGTTGCACGGCTACCAGAATAATTACCAGCACGGAATGAGCTATCACCATCAGCATCTTCGCTAAAAAGCTTACCTCCCGCAGTTAAATAGGATGCCTTGTTGTATTGAGTAACATCATGGGAGTTGCCACGATCTTCAGAGATGACTGCAGCATCATTTTTACCGTTAATAGTAATGTTGATTTGCTGCTTTGATCCATCTGGTGTAGTAACCGTGAATGAATCATAAAGTTTCTGACCGTCATTTAACTTCTGGACCTTACTATTATTATTGTCTAAAACATAATTCCATTGGCCATCTGTTGTGACAGTAAATTTACCGTAACCAGACTCGCTTAAGGTTGCTGTACTAACAGCATTGAATACATTGTCTGTATTGTCAGCGTCGGTGTACGTTAGAGTCCCGGTAGCATTAGGAGTGCCTTGGCCATTACTTACTCCAGCCTCAGTAACAGAACCAACAGTAGATCCTGTTATGACTGCAGCAGTATTAGTGCCTTTAATTGTAATGATGATTTCTTGTTTAGTTCCATCTACAGTACTAACAGTGAATTTATCCTCAAGGGTTCCGCCATCATTTAATTTTTTAATAGCAGCATCATTGGTATTAAGATCGTATGACCAGTCTCCATTCGCATTAATGGAATAACTACCATGCTCAGCCTTACCATGATTCACTTGATTAAAGTTAGCCGAACTATCAACATCTGTGGCGGTTAAATGCCCATCAACAGAAGTTTTGCCATCAACGTCTTTAAAGTTCCTATACCCATGGTCATCTTTATCATCTGATAGAACAACTCCAGGCTTAATCACCATGCCAGTAGATTCACCAGTAATCACCGCCGCATCATTGCTGCCAACAATACTCACAGTGATATCTTTACTGTCTGTCCCGCCAAATTCATCGACAACCTGCACCTGGTAAACGAGCTCTAGCGTCTGACCTACGTTTAAGAAATCAAGCTTGGCATCATCAATAGTAAACGCCCAATTGAACTTACCAGCACTGCTATTAGGTGTATCACCTTGTACAAAGATCGATGGCTCAGAAGCCTCATAACCCTCAAGGGTAAACATGCTTTCTGCAATTACCTTTTGAATACCAAGTAACTGCGCCTCAGATGCTGAACCTAAGACATTATTTCCATGAATGTCTAAGAAACGAATGTGATTGGACTCATTGATAACAATGGTAGTAGTTGAACTATTTTCGGAAGTATCATCTGAATTACTTTCGGAAGACTCTTTAGAGGACTCTTCTTGATCATCCCCTTCAGAGGGGCAGCTGGAATCAGAATCATCTTCTGATTCACCATGCGATCCTGTTGTATCTACCGTGAAACTGAGAGATGGAGACTCTAAGACACTGACAGTGTGCATATCAGTTAAATCAACATCAGTAAAGTCGATGACACCAGTTGCCTCAGCTTGACTAGAGAATCCTTCTTGGTAGCTACCATCAGCCTCTTCAGCGGCAAATACAGGCTTATCATTCGAACCAGTCACCGTAATAATGATCGACCTAGTGTTCGATTCACCAAATGCATCGGCCACTTTTACATCGTAAGTCACTGTTAAGGTTTCATCTTGCCCCAAGAAATCAAAGGCTTCATCGTCAGCACTAAAGCTCCACGAAACCAAACCATTTCCAGAGCCAGTACTATCATCACCCTCTGCCAATGTGACGGTAAGCGCACCATCAAGAGTAGTATGTAAATCAGTTACTTGTTGCTCGGACAATTGCTGGGCATCTAGATCATTTGGATTCCACACGATGGACTGGGCAGCATGCTCTGCTGTGTCGTTACCCAAAACAGTCACCGTATGAACATCACTTAAATCAACATCAGTAAAGCTTAATGTGCCACTAATAGCATCACTAGGATCTACATTTGAATTATCAGATTCGTCTTTTCCTGCGGTATAGCCTTCTTGCTCAAATACTGGCTGGGCATCACCAGCAGTAATTACCGGTAGATCATTGCTGCCAGTAATAGTAATTTTTACATCTTGAGTACCCGTAGCGCCAGAAGGATCTTCAACTTTGACCTGGTAGATGAGCTCCAGTTTCTGACCTTCGCTGAGAAAATCTAAATTGGCATCGAGAACATCGAATTTCCAATCGATTTTTCCAATTCCAACACCAGTACTGTCATCATGAACACCAGTATTTGCGATATGCCAATAACCATCAAATTTGTCTAAATTTTCGATGGTGAATTTGCCGCTAGTAATGACCTGCTGAATAGCAGTCAATTGAGCAACTGAGGCATCTTTCAAGACATCTACATATTCTCCGTTGCCTGAAATTTCGAGGAGATGTACATGATTAGCAATAAATCCAGATGTTTTTGTAACATCATCATCGCCTTGCTCTACTGAGTCATCCTCAGTACTACCATCTGATTCATCTCCACTACCTGTAATGAGTTCTAGGGTTGGATCTGAGTGGGTAACGATATGATTATCGGTAATATCTAAATCAACAAAGCTTAAAGTCCCCGTAGCACTATCATTAGATTCTGGCTGTAGTGGGACCTCACCTGAGCCTGTATAGGTGCCATCTGTGTAGTCTTCTTGCTCACTAAAAGCGCCACTACTTACATCTCCTTCCGTGACCTTAAATGTAGGGGCATCATTGCTGCCCACTATAGTGATTGTGATGGTTTTAGTATTGGATTCTCCGGAACTATCATCAACCACCTGTACGTCATAGGTCACAGTTAAAGTTTCACCTACACCAAGGCCATCAAACATTTGGTCGTCACCACTGAAGCTCCAGGCTAATTTACCTTCACCAGAGTCTGTGCTGTCAGTATCAACCGAGACTGTCAGTGCCCCATCCAACATTTCATGCATACCAGCATAGAACTTAACCAATTGTTCTTCTAAAAGTGTTTCGGTATAGCTGGTACTAGAGAATTCTATTGTTTGAGCAACAGGTGCATCAGGATTATCAGGATTTCCCAGTACCTTGACTTCATGGGTATCGGTTAAATCAACATCAGTAAATGTGAGAGCTCCATGAGCAAGCTCAGTAGGCAATCCAATTGGATCACCTTTGCTATCTATATAAAGCGGGTTGCCATAAGCATCTAAATCAGAGCTATAGCCTGATTGTTCTCTGTATTCTCCCTCTGTGTCACCAGTTGTAATTTCTGGTTTGTCATTGGTACCGGTAATCGTAATGGTGATGGTTCTATCAACTGTACCGCCATTGCCATCATCTAAAGTAATCGTGAAGGTTTCTTCTTTGGTCTCATCTATAGCAAGGTATTCCACCTTGCTATCCGCAACCTTGTAGTCCCAAGTAATGACGCCACCAGTACCGTCAACGGTATCG
>NZ_CP061311.1:1810119-2082645 GCF_018688095.1 Polynucleobacter sp. AP-Titi-500A-B4
TTCAGCGGATAGCATGACAGCATCGGTACCGTCTAGTACCGCATTAGCAACGTCACTTACTTCAGCACGCGTTGGAACTGGAGCATTAATCATGGACTCCATCATTTGCGTAGCGGTAATCGTAAATTTATCCGCTTCAAGAGCCCAAGCAATCATACGTTTTTGTAATGCCGGCACTGCTGCATTACCTACCTCAATCGCCAGGTCACCACGAGCAACCATAATGCCATCGCTCTCAGCAATAATACTTTTCAATGCTTCAGGCTCAATCGCTTCTGCACGCTCTACCTTAGCAATCGTTCGTACCTTACCAACGCCATACTTAGCGCTAGCGGCATCAGCCAACTTACGTGCATAAGCCATATCAGCGCCATCTTTAGGAAAGCTAATGGCTAAAAAATCGACTCCCATCGCAATGGCAGCATCTAAGTCAGCAATATCTTTTTCGGTGAGAGCAGGCGCAGTCAAACCACCGCCTGCTCGATTGATGCCTTTGTTATTGGATAAGGGGCCGCCTTGATCAACTAGCGTGAAAATTTCTCCACCCTTAACGCTTTCGACACGAAGCACCACTAAGCCGTCGTTTAATAAAAGGCGATCACCTGATTTCACGTCGTTGGGTAATTCTTTGTAATCAAGACCAACACGTTCTTGGTTACCAAGCTCGCATGCTACATCAAGAATAAATTTGTCGCCCTCTTTAAGAAGAATCTTGCTATCTACAAATTTCCCAACGCGAATTTTTGGCCCCTGTAAGTCAGCCATGATGCCAACTTCTTTACCAACCTCAGCAGAAATGCTTCGCACTAAATCGTGACGTGCCTTGTGGTCTGCCACTGTACCGTGTGAAAAGTTCATACGCACTACATCGACACCAGCACGAATCATGTCCCGTAAGACTTCAGGCTTTTCAGATGCTGGCCCTAATGTTGCAATAATTTTGGTTGCTCTAAGCATGTTTAATCCTTCGCTCGATCGGATAGTACTGCAAAGGCTGGCAAGGTTTTACCTTCGAGGAATTCCAGGAAAGCGCCACCGCCAGTTGAGATGTAATCCACTTGATTTTCAATACCGTACTTGGCAATTGCTGCCAAGGTATCGCCACCACCTGCAATTGAGAACGCAGGTGAATGTGCAATTGCTGCAGCTAGCATCTTCGTGCCACCGCCAAACTGATCAATTTCAAACACGCCTAGAGGGCCGTTCCAAACAATCGTACCGGCATGCGCAAGCATGATCGATAAACGCGCCGCTGTCTTTGGACCAATATCCAAGATCATGTCATCTTCAGCAACTTGATCAGCAGGTACACGGTTTGCACGCGCTAGTGGCGAGAGTTCATTCGCCACAACAACGTCTTCAGGAATGGGCACATGTGCGCCCCGTTTTTCCATCAGCTCCATGATTTCTCGGGCTTCATTCACTAGGTCTGGCTCAGCAAGAGACTTACCAATTGACAAGCCTTTAGCTAACATAAAAGTATTAGCAATACCGCCGCCAACAATCAGCTCATCGACTTTCTCGGAGAGCGCCTTGAGGATCGTGAGTTTAGAGGAAACCTTAGAGCCAGCAACTATCGCTACCAGTGGGCGCTTCGGACTTGCTAATGCACGACTTAAGGCATCTAACTCAGCGGCCATTAATGGGCCAGCACAAGCGATGGGTGCAAATTTTGCAACACCATGCGTGGTTGCTTCAGCACGATGAGCAGTGCCAAATGCATCATTTACATATACATCACATAGAGCAGCAATCTTTTTTGCTAGCTCATCATTATTCTTTTTCTCGCCAACATTTAAACGGCAATTTTCTAGAAGGACGATCTCGCCTGGATTCACTTCAAAGTCACCATTCACCCAGTTACTAATAAGAGGTACCTTGCGATTAAGTAATGTCGCAATGCGATCTGCTACCGGAGCCAAACTATCTTCTGGCTTAAATTCACCTTCAGTTGGTCGACCCAGATGTGAGGTCACCATCACTGCTGCACCAGCATCCAAACACATTTGCACCGCAGGCATTGAAGCCCGAATGCGAGTGTCTTCAGTAATATTTCCAGCTTCGTCTTGGGGAACATTCAGGTCTGCACGAATCAAGACCCTCTTTCCCTTCAATTGGCCCGATTGAGCTAATTCGCTTAAACGCTTAACTTTAAATAAGGATTCCGGCATGGGGATGGCTAAATAGAATGGTTTATGGGGATTGCTCCATTCTAAATCGTCTAGCCCTGCTACCCCGAAGGATCCGAGTATCTGAACGGCCTGCCTGCTCTACAATAGAGGCTTGGACGCAATCCGAGTCAAGGGGCCTAGGAGGCTAGTGGCTTGGCGCCCCGATTAATCCGCTATTTCATATAGCTTATAGACACAAAAGGTAAAGAAAATGTCGATGTCCGACCGCGATGGCTTTATTTGGTCCGATGGGAAGCTCATTCCTTGGCGTGAGGCCAATGTTCACGTGCTAACCCATAGCCTGCACTACGGCATGGGGGTATTTGAAGGCATTCGCGCCTACAAAACCCCTCAAGGTACCGCCATTTTCCGCCTTCCTGAGCACGTCAAGCGCCTCTTTAACGGAACCAAGATCTTCCAAATGAGCATGCCTTACAGCCCAGAAGAGATCACCAAGGGCATTATTGACGTAGTCAACAGCAATAAGCTGGAAGCCTGTTACATCCGTCCTATCATTTTTATTGGCTCCCAAAAACTCGGTATCTCCCCTAAGGGCAACAGCATCCACACCGCGATTGCTGCCTGGGAATGGGGTGCTTATTTAGGCGAAGATGGCCTTAATAAGGGTATTCGCGTTAAAACTTCCTCCTTTACCCGCCACTTTGTGAACTCGTCACTCGTTCGTGCCAAAGCATCCGGTTACTACATCAACTCCATTTTGGCCAACCAAGAAGTAACCGCCAATGGATATGACGAAGCTTTGTTGCTCGATACCGAAGGTTATGTTTCCGAGGGTTCTGGTGAAAACCTCTTCATGGTTCGCAATGGCGTTGTATACACGCCTGACCTGGCCTCATGCTTAGACGGCATCACCCGCGATTCCGTAATTCAAATTGCAAAAGATCTTGGGTATGAAGTTAAAGAAAAGCGTCTCACACGGGATGAAGTTTATTCTGCTGATGAAGCCTTCTTTACTGGCACTGCTGCTGAAGTTACTCCAATTCGTGAACTCGATGATCGTACGATTGGTGATGGTAAGCGCGGTCCAATTACCGAAAAAATTCAAAAGACCTATTTCGATGCGGTTTATGGCAGAAGCGACAAGTACAAAGCGTGGCTTACTTACGTTAAATAAGTTCAAATAAATTTAGCATCTAGGAAGCGGAATATGACTCAAGCTCAAGTGACAATGGTGGACGGCAAAGATCTACCATTGCATTGCCCCACCAATAAAACCCCTGCCTGGAACTCGCACCCACGGGTTTTTTTAGACATCACCAAAACCGGGGATGCAAAGTGCCCATACTGCGGCGCAGAGTACAAGCTCATTCCTGGCACCGAGCCACACGGACACTAAGCCTCATCAGCGCCCCTAAGAAGTGGCGCTGAGTCGGGATACATCACATGCACGGTATTCTGATCATCGCCCCAAACTGGATTGGGGATGCCGTCATGTCGCAGCCTTTGTTGGCAGAGCTTAAAGCTCAATATCCAAATTCAAACATAGATGTACTTGCTAGTACTTGGGTTGCCCCTGTTTATCGCGCTTGCAATGAAGTAAGCGATGTCATTGAGGCAAAGTTTGAACACAAGCAATTGCAATGGGCATTACGTAAACAGCTATCCAAAGATCTTCAAACTAAAAACTATCAGGCCTGTTTTATTTTGCCAAATAGTTTTAAATCTGCACTCATTCCCTGGTTGGCTAATATTCCATTTCGAGTTGGGTATCGTGGTGAACTTCGTTATGGCCTCATTAATGTATCGCTCGAGAATCCAAGCAAAGTAAATCGACCACCCATGGTGGAACACTATCTAGCCCTTAGCCAACTCTTGCAAGATGGTGATGAAAACTCATTAGATACATTAACGCCTACACTGAATGTCTCAACTCAAGCAAAACAATCTGTAGAGCAGCGCTTAGCAAGCGCCAATATCAACGCCAATTCGCTTTTTGTATTTTGCCCAGGAGCTGAATACGGACCTACCAAGCGCTGGCCTACTGCTCACTTTGCAAAACTGGCACAAAATCTTGTTGTAGAGCAGGCAAGCGCGCAAGTCATTCTTTTGGGCGGCAAAGGCGATCATGCACTTGCGCAAGAAATCCAAGCTCAAGCTAATACCCCTACCAATCTCCACAATTGGTGCGGAAGCACTTCTTTGGATGAGGCAATTGCTCTGATTGGTATGGCTAAGGCTGTGGTTAGCAATGACTCTGGATTGATGCATATTGCGGCGGCACTCAAAACCCCTCAAGTAGCTATTTTTGGATCTAGCGATCCCGCCCATACTCCGCCCTTATCAAACAAGGCTAAAGTAATTTGGCTCAATCTTCCTTGTAGTCCATGTCATAAAAAGATTTGCCCCTTAGGTCACTTGCAGTGTCTAAATGACATCCTACCGCAGCAAGTTTTGACTACACTGAATACCTTGCAATAAATTTCCCCAAGGAAGCTTGAGCCATGACCAAACTAGCCAGACTCTTTCACAATGCAGACGATGTGGTGGATGCCTGGCGCGATGCTTTAAAGCATCGCGATGTCAAAGGCGCCTTAGATATTTGGCTAGACGATGACTCCATCACTTGTGTCCTTCCTGAAGGGCATCGCTTAAGTGGTCATGCTGAAATTCGTGAAGGTCTAGAGCGCCTTTTATCCAAACAAGCATTATTTTTAGAGCCAATTGCTTGTATTAGTCACACTATTCTGGGTGCTGCTGTATATGACACAACTGAAGCTGTGCACTTACGCGCCGATCAAATCGAGGCTGAATTTTTTCTCAATATTACCCTCGTACTATTACAAGATAGTCAAGGTTGGCGCATTGCTCACCTGCATGCTAGTCGTTCAACTGATGACACGTTTGATGCGCCCTCTACTCCGCACGGTTTGCATTAAATAATATGGATGAGCAGGTACTACGCTCACTCATTAAATGGCCCAACGTGCCAGATTGTTTTGGCTGGTTAACCCTAGATCGCCGTGGTCAATGGCGGATGGTTGACGAATATGCACAACAAAATCAATTGTCTGGTCAGGTTATTCAACATACTGCTTTAAATGAATTCATCTCCCGCAATTACGCGAGCGATCAATTAGGAAGATTCTTTTTCCAGAATGGTCCGCAACGGGTTTTCATTACGCTAGCAGCAACCCCTTGGTTAGTCCGCATCATTCCAGGAGAACACGGCCCAAGACTCATTACCCAATGCCAGACTCAAATGAAGCCTAGTGCTGCGCTAAGCGATGAGGATGGCAATATTTATATTGTTGGGTCGATTCATCAAACAATTTACCAAGATCTAAAGACTCAGCAGTTTGAGACTAAAGAGTATGCGAGCATTGCTCTTCTACATGATCATGATTTAGATCAATTTTCAGAAATGGCTAAATTACGTGAGGAAGCCTGCAGCTTTGGTGGTTCCTGGAATTGGCATGACAAACAATTGCCTCTAGATCCAATTCATTCAGAAGAGTTAAGTAAGCAGTTCAAGTTCATCCAACAGCCTCAGCCACAACACTGACCGGGCATTATCCTGGGATCTGTTTGCCCTGCTCTTTGAGCTCATCTTGATATTGCCTTTGCATTTCTCGAAGACGGGCATCAATGCTTGAGCTTTGATAAAAATCAGAGCTGCCGGCGTTGCGAGCAATCTTGAGCTGCTCAATTGCCGATGGCCAAGCCCCTTCCAGAGCATATTTTTCACCTAGGGCATAGTGACGCATGGGTACATTATTTGCCTGATCATAAGCATTTGAGAGCATGCTCCACCAAACGATTTCAGTTGGCTGCGATCTAGTGCGCGCTTTTAGCCAAGCGATGGCTTCATTTGTGCGACCCATCTTGAGTTGGGCGTTAATCATGGCGGCACCTGCAGCATAAGACTGAGGGTAGGCTCGTAATGCAGCCTGTGCAATTTGCAAAGCGTCTTCTTTTTTACCCTTTGCCAAAGCCAGCTCTGAAGCAGTAATCTCAAGCGATAAGCTTTGACGCTGAATTGGTGAGCCCGGTGCACTAGCCTTCTGCGCTAAATTACGGGCCTGCTGCAAATCCGATTCCGCTTGATCCAACTTACCCTGACGCTGAGCAATTAGTGCTAATCCATAAAACCCTTCCATCTGCTTACCAATTTGTGGCTGCTTACTCAGACTATCAAAAGTATTTCTTAAATCGTAGAGACCACTTGAGCTGCCAGCTTGCTCCATCCGAGCGCGAGCCTTAATAAAGTAAAACTCAACCGCAGTGGGTACGTTACGAGAAGGGACAGTACGTGCACGGTCCTGCATATCTGCAATACGGTCTGTTGTTAAGGGGTGAGTCCGAACATATGCTGGTACGCCCTTATCCATAATGCCAGTAGCCTTTTGCAAGCGCTGGAAAAAACCTGGGGCGCCATTTACATCGTATCCACTGGCATCCAGTATCTGAAAACCAATACGGTCCGCTTCGCGCTCAGCATCTCTTGAGTATGAGAGTTGATTATTAATGGCTGCAGCTTGACCGCCTTGCATTAAACCAGCAGCAGCCTGAGGATTGCGTGACATTGCCAATGCACCTAACACCATGCCAGCAAGGGCAATCATAGTATTGGTAGTCTGCTTGTCCATTTGTCGCGCCAGATGACGCTGTAAGACGTGTCCTGTTTCGTGACCCATAACTGAAGCAACTTCAGAATCAGATTCCGCGCTCACTATTAAGCCCGTATGAAATCCGATAAATCCTCCGGGTAATGCAAATGCATTAATACTGCTGTCTTTCACTGCAAATACTTCAAAGTTATATGCGCCACTACCTTGCTCATTTGCACCACCCAGTTGTAACTTTTTAGCAGCCTGTAATAGTCGTCGCTCCATTTGATTCAGGTAGTCATAAAGGGGTAAGTCATTTGAATAGTCTGAATCGGGTCTAATTTGGCGCATGATCATCTCGCCATATCTTCGCTCATCGATCCGACTTAATGCATCACCACCTGGGTCACCCATGTCAGGCAAGATAATCGTTGGCTGACTTTGCAAAGTATTGCGAGTTGGAGCATTAGCAGGACGTGCATCGGGAGACTGCATGGCACGACCGATGTTTTGAATAGCAGCAGAATTACCCTCTACCGAAACATCTCCAGAAGCTGGAGCGGCATAAGCAGGAGCGGCGCCAGAACAAGTGAGCGCCAGAACAAGCTGAGTCGCTAAAAGACGTTGCCAAAGCGAGATTTTTTTAATCAACTTTATGTCTTGCATCCCTATATGGTAAAACTTATCCCATGAACAAACTAACTCATTTTGATTCCAGCGGCCAAGCCCACATGGTAAATGTTGGTGATAAGCCTAGTACCCACCGTATTGCTATAGCGACAGGCAAGATTACGATGCTGCCTGAAACCTTCAAAATGGTCGAAAGCGGAACCCATAAAAAAGGTGATGTACTGGGAATAGCTCGGATTGCAGGTATTCAGGCGTCCAAAAAGACCTCGGATTTAATTCCCCTGTGCCACCCCCTAGCACTCACACATGTGAGTCTTGAGTTTGCACTTGACCCAAAAACGAGCAGTATCACCTGCCAAGTGAGAGCGGAAACTACCGGACCAACCGGCGTCGAAATGGAAGCCCTCACAGCCGTTCAAATTGCCCTGCTCACAATCTACGATATGGCGAAAGCTGTTGATAGAGGTATGGTCATGGGTGATGTGAAGTTGTTAGAGAAGAGTGGTGGCAAGAGTGGAGAGTGGAAAGCCTAATAAATAAGCCACCCTAAGGTGGCTTATTTATTAAAAGAGTACTACTTTTGGTTACTTACTTATTCTGCACTCCGAAGGCAGTAACTGAGAAATCAGATTAGTCTCAGTTGATCTGCATGACCAGCCGCCAGCCCAAGTAGCCCCCTCGGGTTTTGATAAATCAATCGGCTTCGGCGAATTAGCATCCGGCTCATTGGTTGGGACTAGGTGTAAGGTATTTTTGCCTTCAGGCGCGACACTTACCTGATAGTCAATAGCAATTGCGCCCGAGGGTGTAATTTCAATTAACTTAACGCTACGTGTCGGCGTAAAAGTAAATGCCCCATTTGTTGCCTCATCCATAGGGACCGTGCCGCGACTAGCAAAAGCTTCGGTAACTGCGAGCTTAGCGCTTGAAGATAAATTCATACCCTCTACTACACGACTGCGAGCAATGTAATCCTGATACTGCGGCACAGCTACCGCAACCAAGATACCGATAATTGCAACGACCACCATCACTTCAATCAGCGTAAAGCCTGACTCTTGGTGACCCTCTTGTTGTTTTTGCTCGTGCTGATTTTTACTTTGCATATCTACTAGCTCCTGAGGTGAAATACCTCATCATCCAGTCTATACCCCTTTTTACCAAGGCAATCTACAAAAGGAAAAGCCGGCTTTACAGGCCGGCTTTTCTGATTACAGAGCAAGAAATTTATGCTTCTTTGTGCGCATTTTTCTTTTTGAGATATGTTCCAACCAATATCACAATGGCAACGCCAATCACCTCAAAGGCTAACTTAGCATCACCCAATGCCGCCTGAATACTGTCCTTGATAGCAGGATCATCAACCAACATACCACCAGCAAGCAGTCCCAATAGACCCGCACCCAAAGTAATGATGACTGGGAAGCGCTCCATAACTTTCAAAAGCATTGCGCTACCGAAAATAATGAGAGGAATAGACATTCCGAGGCCAATAATTAAAAGCAGTAAACGGGTTTCTTCAGGGCCCTTTTGCGCAGCGGCAGCAACTGCCAGCACGTTATCGAGACTCATCACCAAATCAGCAATCAAAATAGTGCGAATAGCAGCCCAAATACTTGTCTTGGCTTCCATATGCTCTTCACCACCGCTATCAGATAACAATTGAATGCCGATATAAAGCAACAATAAACCGCCTACAATTTTGAGGTAGGGTAGTGTAAGCAGAGCTACTGCAGTAATTGTTAAAACTACACGCAAAATAATTGCGGCTGCACTGCCCCAAAAAATGGCTTTCTTTTGCTGCGCTGGTGGCAGATTGCGTGATGCCAAAGCAATCACGACTGCGTTATCACCCGATAACAAAATATTTGCAACGATGATTGATAGAAGTGCTGCCCAAAAGGTAGCATCAGAGAATGCTGAAAAATCCATATTGTCTCCCTACGTTTTTTTATGTTTTAACTACTTTTTTAACTGCTCGATACCACTAAGAAAAGGATGCCGACATCAGCATCCTTTTCTTGTTACTCATTACAGCATAGCTTTCAACAATGCAGCCATTTCAGATGGATTCTTTGTGACCTTGAAGCCACACTCCTCCATGACAGCAAGCTTGGCATCAGCAGTATCAGCACCACCAGAGATCAAGGCGCCAGCGTGACCCATACGTTTGCCTGGAGGCGCAGTAACGCCAGCAATAAAGCCAACTACCGGCTTCTTCATATTGTCTTTGCACCAACGAGCCGCTTCTGCCTCATCTGGACCACCGATCTCACCGATCATAATCACAGCATCCGTTTCTGGATCTTCGTTGAACATGCGCATGACATCGATGTGCTTTAAACCATTGATTGGGTCGCCACCAATACCAACCGCAGTAGATTGACCTAAGCCAATTGCAGTCAATTGACCAACTGCTTCGTATGTCAATGTACCCGAACGACTCACAACACCAATACGGCCTTTCTTGTGAATATGGCCAGGCATGATGCCAATCTTAATTTCGTCTGGAGTAATAATTCCTGGGCAGTTCGGTCCGAGCAATAAAGTCTTCTTGCCGCCCTTTTCTTCTTTTGCCTTCATCTTATTGCGCACTTCCAGCATATCGCGCACAGGAATACCTTCAGTAATACAGATCACAAAATCGAGATCGGCTTCAACCGCTTCCCAAATTGCAGCCGCTGCGCCTGGAGGTGGAACATAAATCACTGAAGTAGTTGCACCAGTTTGCTGTGCAGCTTCTTTAACCGTAGCATAGATGGGAATATTAAAAATAGATTCGCCAGCTTTTTTAGGATTCACGCCAGCAACGAAACAGTTTTTACCGTTTGCGTATTCCTGACATTTTTCAGTATGGAACTGACCGGTCTTACCAGTAATACCCTGCGTAATGACTTTGGTGTTTTTATTGATCAAAATAGACATATTGAAATTCCTGGATTATTTGTTTTTGGCAACAGCAGCAACTACCTTAGTAGCAGCTTCAGCCATTGAATCGGCGCTAATGATTGGCAAACCAGAGTCAGCAAGAATCTTCTTACCCAAATCTTCGTTCGTGCCCTTCATGCGCACAACCAAAGGTACTGTGAGGTTTACCGCTTTACATGCTGTCACCACGCCATCGGCGATCACGTCACAACGCATAATGCCGCCGAAGATGTTGACCAAAATGGCTTCAACACTCTTGTTCTTGAGCATGATCTTGAATGCTTCAGTAACCTTCTCTGCTGTAGCGCCACCTCCAACGTCCAAGAAGTTTGCAGGCTCGCCACCGAACAACTTAATCGTATCCATGGTTGCCATTGCTAGGCCAGCACCGTTCACCAAACAACCGATGTTGCCATCTAAAGAGATATAAGCAAGATCAAATTTAGAAGCTTCAATCTCAGCAGCATCTTCCTCATCGATATCGCGGTAAGCAACGATTTCTGGATGGCGAAATAATGCGTTCGGATCAAAGTTAAACTTTGCGTCCAAAGCCTTGATCGTGCCGTTGCCTTCAAGAATCAATGGATTGATTTCAACCAAAGAAGCATCGGTATCCCAATAAGTCTTGTACAAGTTTTTGAATACGTCGCGAGCCATTGGAATAGAGGCTTCTGGAACACCAATACCTTTTGCAACGATATCGCAGTCTGCATCTGTCAAACCTATTAATGGATCAACAAATACTTTAATAATTTTTTCTGGATGAGATTCAGCAACCTCTTCAATATCCATACCACCTTCGCTAGAAGCCATGATCACATTCTTTTGCGTGCCACGGTCTGTCACGATGCTGAAGTAATACTCTTTTTTAATGTCTGCGCCGTCTTCAATTAATAGACGATTGACTTTTTGACCCTCTGGTCCTGTTTGATGTGTCTTGAGTTGCATACCCAAGATTTCAGAAGCGTATTTCTTCACATCATCCATGCTTCTTGCTAATTTCACGCCACCACCTTTGCCGCGACCACCAGCATGAATTTGAGCCTTCACAACCCAAACTGGGCCACCAAGCTTTTCAGCAGCTTTAATTGCCTCATCCACACTGAATGCAGGAATGCCGTTTGGAACAGGCACATTAAATTGGCGCAAAAGTTCTTTGCCCTGGTACTCGTGAATTTTCATAATTACTCCGAAACGGTATCTTTTTTAGCAAGTGATGAGGATTAGTAAAACCGATGTTGCCTTGATCCCATACTTACTCTGGAAATGGCTAAATTAGCCAAAAATGAATAAATGCGAACGGCTTAACCGACCCCGTAAGTCTATCATGTTGCAACGCCGCAAATGCCGTTTTTTGATCCGTAATTGCCCTAATCAGGGCTTTGGCCACCGATGATCCTAGACACCACATCCGAGCTAAATCCCTTGGATGCCAGAAATCGATACTGCCTTGCCCGCTCTTTTTGATCTTGAGCTTTCTGGCCATATTTTCTTGACCAAAGGTCGTATGCCCGCTGAAATTCAGTCTCTTTGAGAGCGCCTAGAAGTTTGGCGGATTGTTTGGAATCAACTCCAGCCCTTTCTAGCTCATCGGCAATTTTTCGTGTCCCATAGCGCTCACTCCGCCTACGTACCAAAGCCTCAGAAAATCGCTCATCCGATAACCAACCCCGTGCCTCAAAATCATCTAAAACAGCTTCAATACTGAGCGCCTTTGCTTGCGGAGTTTGATCTATCTGCTCGGCACCCAACTTTGCCCATCTAGCCTCTGACTCAGCCAACTTGGCAGCCAAAGTCTTACGGCTATATTCCCGGAGCGATAAAAGACGCAAAGCCCGAGCTTTGAGACTCGGGCTTTGTTTAGGTTTTTTGCTGCCTAATTCTGACATTGCATTATTCAACGGGCTTATTCGACTTCTTCTTCCTCGCTGAGGACATCAGTCACAACTGCAGAGCCGACTTTAACGCCCAACTTCTCGCGAATCTTGGCTTCAATATCTTTTGCAATTGCTGGATTCTCTTTCAAGAAATCGCGCACATTGTCTTTACCTTGACCAATACGATCGCCGTTATAGCTATACCAAGAACCAGACTTCTCAACGATATCGGCTTCAACACCCATATCAATGATCTCACCCTCTCTTGAAATACCAGCGCCATACATGATGTCAAAAATTGCTTCGCGGAACGGAGGAGATACCTTGTTCTTCACAACCTTCACACGGGTTTCATTACCAACAACCTCGTCGCCTTTTTTGATGCTACCAATACGACGAATGTCTAAACGCATAGAGGCATAGAACTTGAGTGCATTACCGCCAGTGGTTGTCTCTGGTGAACCAAACATCACACCGATCTTCATGCGAATTTGGTTAATGAAGATGACCGTGGTGTTGGTACGCTTGATAGCACCAGTTAACTTACGCAAAGCTTGACTCATCAGACGAGCCTGCAAACCTGGCAAGGAATCGCCCATATCGCCCTCAATCTCAGCCTTAGGAACCAAAGCTGCAACAGAGTCAATGACGATTAAATCAATAGAACCAGAACGCACTAAAGCATCAGCGATTTCTAAAGCCTGCTCGCCAGTGTCTGGTTGTGAAATCAATAAATTATTTACATCCACACCTAAGCGTGATGCGTACTGAACATCTAAAGCGTGTTCAGCATCGATAAACGCACAAGTACCACCGAGCTTTTGCATTTCTGCAATAGCGTGCAAAGTTAATGTAGTTTTGCCGGATGATTCTGGGCCGTAGATCTCAATCACGCGCCCACGCGCCAGGCCACCAACTCCTAAAGCGATATCCAAGCCTAGTGAACCACTCGATACCACTTGAATATCTTGGCTGATTTCAGCATCGCCCAATCTCATGATTGAGCCTTTGCCAAATTGCTTTTCAATTTGCGCTAAAGCCGCTGTTAACGCTTTTTGCTTGTCTCCACTCATACCCTCAAATTCTGAGGAGGCTGATTTTCTTTTGTCATCCAAGGCCATTTTTTGTTCCTTTTTCGCTTTGTATTGGGCTTTTTCCCGAAGTTTTATTTACTGTCTAACAACTTAGGAGTTACTGTATATAAAAACAGTACTCTTTGCAAGCGACTTTTTTGAGGAATTTACGGATTTTTTACTAGGCCCTGCTCGAGAGAGGTGCGATCCCAATGGAAAAATAGGGGGATAGCCACCGCCCAAACCACTCCAACAAGGACAAAACCAATGGTTTGACCCCCAGCACCCCAATTTCCAGCACCCATACGAATGCCTGCCTCGTAGGATAGCGGACCACAGATACCGCCTAAAACAGCCCCTAGAACGGGTCTACCACGTAACCAAGATAAGGAGCCATTAATTGTGGTGGCTACCAACAGCCAAAGAGTCCACATCCAAATCGGAGATAGGTAGCTTGAGGGCCAAGAATCCTGAAAATCTAAATAGCCCAAATGAACAATGATGGTGTCCGTCAAGATTCCATAAATTAGCGCTCTGACTAAAAGATGAAAGGATTCTTTAGGCTCATCTAGACGCCAAACATGAAAGGCGATGTAGGCCAAAGTTCCTAAGACTGCCCAAAGCACCTGCTTATTAGCCGCGCCCAATACACAAGCAAACCAACCGAACTGGAAAAAGACAAAGTTCCAAAATTTAGCCATATATGAGGATTCTAGCCAGCCTAAGAAAAAGGCCACTGCCGATGGGCAATGGCCTTTAGTTTTGGTGGCGAATCAGGGATTTGAACCCCGGACCTGCGGATTATGATTCCGTCGCTCTAACCAGCTGAGCTAATTCGCCGAACGTGTGATTGTAGCAAATCCACCCCATTCTGTAACGGCTAAGCCCAGAAACCGTAATATAGGCACATGAGGATACGAATCCAAAAACGACTTGTTTTAGCTGTTTTGGCCAGTTTTATGCCCCTTAGTGCATTCGCAGCCCAAATCTTCATCACCAACTATCCTTCAGAAGCCAATGCCAAGGTATTTGTCACCAAGTACCAATCCGAGGCGAACTGCATTGTTTATGAAACGCAATATTCAAGTGATAACGAGCCAGGCGTGTGGTTTTACACAAAATATAAGAGTGATGCACGAGCCACGATTTACTACACCCAATACAAATCTGAAGCTGATCTCGTGGTTTATTACACAAAATACAAAAGCGACGCTCGCTGTCGTTACTAAACAGGTACGTAACTCATGAAGCTCCTTTCTATTTCTTTGGGAAAAGTTTCTCCTTTATTTAGCAACCACCACCCTGACTACAAATCGGTTGCCTCAGGAATCCGCAAGAAGAGCATCAGCAATTTACAAAATCCAATTCCAGTTGAGATTAATCATCTTGGAGTACAGGGTGATGAGCAGGCCGACTTGGGCGTACATGGCGGTCTTGAAAAAGCCATCTATGTTTATCCCGCAGAGCACTATGCTTTTTGGAATGAGTTGCTCACTCGTGAAACCAAAACGCCAACTACGCTTCTCCACGGAGCAATTGGTGAAAACTTCACCATTGAAGGTCTACTAGAAACCGAGGTGTATATTGGCGACAAGCTCCACATTGGCGATCTGGAATTTTCCGTTGTGAAATTGCGAGAGCCTTGCTTCAAATTCAATGCTGCCATGGGTTATAAAGGCGCAAGTAAAGCCATGCTTCAATCTGGCTTTAGTGGCTGGTATCTGCGCGTATTGAAGACAGGAATGCTTTCAGCTGGCGCTTCAATCACATTGGCTCCCGGCCAAAGAGATATCTCGATCGCACAACAAAATAAAAACCTACTGAAAAACCGCAATCAAAAAGATTTATGGGAATAAAAAAACCCGATCATTTCTGATCGGGTTTTGATTTAATACAGACTAAAGAAGCTTAGTCACGTGCGTAGATATCTACGTCTTTGGTTTCTTTAACAAACAGTGTACCGATTACCAATGTCATCGCAGCGATGATGATTGGGTACCAGAGACCGTAGTAAATATTACCGTTTTGCGCAACCAAGGCGAAGGAGATCGTTGGCAACAAGCCGCCGAACCAACCGTTACCAATGTGGTATGGCAAAGACATAGAGGTGTAACGAATGCGGGTTGGGAACATCTCAACCAACATCGCAGCGATTGGGCCATAAACCATGGTTACCAAGATCACCAAGTACACCAACAAGCACAACACAGCAACATAGTTAATGTCAGCTGGATTAGCTTTGGCTGGGTAGCCAGCAGCATTCAAAGCTTCACGAATTGCCTTCTTAAATTCAGCATCTTTCGCTTTTGCTTCGGCAGGATCAAGACCCTTAGCTGTGTAACCAGTGATTTCTGTATCGCCAATCTTCACAACAGCAACTGAGCCAGGCGCAGCAGGGATAGTGGTGTAACTAGCTGAGTTAGACGCCATCACTTGTTTTGCAATATCGCAAGAACTTGTGAACTTCGCTGTACCAGTTGGGTTGAACTGGAATGTACATTCGCTTACATCAGCAGTAATTGTGGCCGGTGCTGTTACCATCGCTTTTTCTAACGCTGGGTTAGCGAAGTGAGTCAAGGCATTGAACACAGAAACTGGTGTGTTTGGAATGTAAGTGACAATCGCCAATAGCAAACCAGACATGATGATGACCTTACGGCCAATCTTGTCTGACCATGCACCGAATACTACGAAGAACGGTGTGCCGATGACCAATGAAGCCGCAATCAACAAGTTAGCTGTCTTAGCATCTACTTTCAACACTTGTGTGAGGTAGAACAAAGCGTAGAACTGACCTGTGTACCAAACCACCGCTTGACCTGCAACCAGACCAAACAATGCCAAGATCACAATCTTCAAGTTCTTCCATTGACCAAATGACTCAGACAATGGAGCTTTAGATAATTTGCCTTCTTCTTTCATCTTCTTGAAAGCTGGTGACTCATTCATGGACAAACGAATCCAAACTGAGATCGCCAACAATGCGATAGAAGCGATGAAAGGAACGCGCCAGCCCCAAACATCAAAGTCTGGACCAGTGAATTCACGTGTGAACAAAATCACGAGCAAGGAGAGGAACAAGCCCAAAGTAGCTGTTGTCTGAATCCAAGCTGTGTATGCGCCACGCTTACCATTAGGAGCATGTTCTGCAACATAAGTAGCTGCACCACCGTACTCACCACCCAAAGCCAAACCTTGAAGCATACGTAATGCGATCAAGATGACAGGAGCAGCAACGCCGATAGTTGCGTAGTTAGGCAGAATACCCACGATGAAGGTTGCGCCACCCATTAAGAGGATGGTGACCAAGAAGGTGTACTTACGACCGATCAAGTCACCTAAGCGACCGAACACCAAGGCGCCAAATGGACGCACGATGAAACCAGCAGCAAACGCTAACAAAGCGAAAATGAAGGCAGAGCCAGCATCTAAGCCTGAGAAGAACTGCTTGGCAATAACGGCAGCCAAAGAACCGTAAAGATAAAAGTCGTACCACTCAAAAACCGTACCTAATGAGGAAGCAAAAATAACTTTGCGCTCTTCAGCGGTCATTGGGGCTGCTTTAGTTGATGTTGACATCAGTAGCTCCTAACTATTTTTATTAAATAAAAAACAACCCGCCGATTATGCTTTGAAAAAAATCAAAGAAATCCATTACTTAGGGTAATTCCCCATCGTTTTGACTCGGGGTTTTCCCGAGAAATGTGGATTTGATGCAACGCACTTAATCCATGATGTCTTCATGGATTTGCACTAATTCATAGCAAGCTGCCCAAGCAAGGTGCATATTCGACAAAGCAAGTGCAAAACCTTCCATTTATCTAGTTGTATTTCGATTTAATAGTCTCTGAA
Source organism: Polynucleobacter sp. AP-Titi-500A-B4 (assembly GCF_018688095.1). Taxonomy (NCBI): domain Bacteria; kingdom Pseudomonadati; phylum Pseudomonadota; class Betaproteobacteria; order Burkholderiales; family Burkholderiaceae; genus Polynucleobacter; species Polynucleobacter sp. AP-Titi-500A-B4. Next base: position 1,827,219 of record NZ_CP061311.1, read on the forward strand.
GTGAATTAAAAAGGCATAGCTAAAAATGCCGCCATTTAAATACTATTTAAGGAGCAAATCAAATGAAAAGACGTGACTTTTTAGGCAAGACCGCTATTGGTGCTGCCGCAGGCGTGTTGGCAGCACCAGCAATCGCACAATCGATGCCAGAAGTGAAATGGCGTTGCGCCTCTAGCTTTCCAAAGAGCTTGGATACGATTTATGGTGGCGGTGAGTTCATCTCAAAACGTGTTGCTGCTCTAACGGATGGCAAATTCCAAATCCGTATTTTTGGTGCAGGCGAAATCGTCCCAGCCTTTGGTACGGTTGACGCTGTTCAGCAGGGTACTGTGGAATGTACCCACACTGCCGGCTACTACTTTGTGGGCAAGAATAAGACTTTTGCTTTTGACACCACTGTGCCATTTGGTATGAACCAACGCCAACAAAATGCCTGGATGTATTGGGGTGGTGGCTTAAAGCTCCAACGTGAATTCTTACGTGACTACAACATTATTTCCTTCCCAGCAGGTAACACTGGAACCCAGATGGGTGGTTGGTTTAAAAAACCTGTCAAAACCGTTGCTGACCTCAAAGGCCTCAAAATGCGTATCGCAGGCCTTGGCGGCGAAGTGATGTCTCGCTTAGGCGCTATCCCGCAACAAATTGCTGGTGGCGATATTTACCCAGCACTTGAAAAAGGCGTGATTGATGCAGCTGAGTGGGTCGGCCCTTACGATGATGAAAAATTGGGCTTCTACAAAATTGCTCCTTATTACTACTACCCAGGTTGGTGGGAAGCTTGTTCGATGTACTCCATGTACGTCAACATCAAAGAATGGGAAAAGCTTCCTAAGCAATATCAAGAAGCCCTTGCCTCAGCTTGCGCAGAATGCAATATCGACATGATGGCTGAGTACGACTACAAAAACCCAATCGCTTTGCAAAGCTTGATCAAGAATGGCGTCAAACTTCAATCATATTCAACAGATATTATGAAAGCAGCATCTACTGCTGCTTTTGAAATGTATGAAGAAGAGGCTGCGAAGAACCCATCGTTCAAGAAAATTTACGAGCCTTGGAAAAAATTCCGCAACGATCAAATGTTGTGGAACAAAGTTGCCGAACAAACTCTCATGAGTTTCATGTTGACGAACCCAGTCAAGTAAACATAGTGAGAATCTGATATGCCAAAACAATTTTTAGTTTTTGCAAGTTTCGTTGATCGTTTAAATGACCGTTTTGGCGTATTAGCAAGTTGGATGGTTTTGATTGCCGTACTGGTCAGCACTGCAAATGCGCTGATTCGGTACGGCTTCAACGTCAGCTCCAATGGCTGGCTAGAAGCGCAATGGTATTTATTTGCAGGTATGGTGATGTTTGGTGCCGCCACTACCTTTCGCCTAAATGAACATGTACGAGTTGATGTACTTTATGCACTCTATCCAAATAGAGCACGTCTTTGGTTAGATTTTTGGGGTGGCATTATTTTCTTCTTGCCAATGACAATCATTATTGGCTATTACTCTTGGGAATTTTTTATCACCTCGGTGATTCAAAATGAAACTTCAAGCAATCCAGGCGGCCTCATTCGTTGGCCAGTACGGGGTGTCATTACCTTAGGATTTTTCTTGCTAACACTGCAAGGCATTTCCGAAATCATCAAACGCTACGCAGCCATTATTGGCATGATTCAAATCGATCCCAAGTACGAAAGACCGCTCCAATGATTAGCCATGATTTAATGGCCCCCATCATGTTTGGGGGTCTCATTGTATTTTTATTAATTGGATATCCAGCCGCATTCTCTCTTGGCGCTGTTGGCTTATTCTTTTCTTTTATCGGTATTGAAATGGGCATGTTCCAGCCCACTTTCTTACAAGCACTACCAGACCGAGTTTTTGGCATTCTCTCGAATGACTTATTGCTCTCGATTCCCTTCTTCACCTTCATGGGTGCGATTCTTGAGAAGTGCGGATTAGCAGAAGACATGCTCGAAGGTTTGGGGCAGCTATTTGGTCCAATCCGTGGTGGCTTAGCTTATGCCGTCATTATTGTTGGTGCAATTCTGGGTGCGATTACGGGAACCGTAGCTGCCTCAGTGATCGCAATGGGATTGATTTCTTTACCGGTAATGCTGCGCTATGGCTATAACCCGCGTGTTGCCACCGGCGTGATTGCTGCATCGGGCACGATCACCCAATTGATTCCACCATCACTGGTTTTAATCGTGTTGGCCGATCAATTAGGTAAATCCGTTGGCGATATGTATGCAGGCGCCATTGGACCATCGATTATTCAGGTAGCGCTGTTCTGCTTATTTATCTTTTTCTTATCAATCTTTAGGCCTCAAGACGTACCAGCACTTCCACCAGAAGCACGCCCTACGATTGACTGGAAATTACTCAAGAAAATCCTCTGGGGAATCATTCCTTCTATTGCGCTGATCTTCTTAGTGCTAGGAACCATCTTGATGGGTCTTGCTACACCTACCGAAGGTGGCGCCATGGGTTCCGTTGGAGCTTTAATTCTTGCTGCAATGAATAAGCGCCTACAAAAAACTTTAGTCTGGGAAGCAATGACTTCTACTATGCGCATCAATGCCATGGTGATCTTCATTCTGATTGGTTCTACCGTTTTCGGCTTAGCGTTCCGCGGTGTTGATGGCGACCTCTGGATTGAAAATCTCTTATCCGGCTTACCAGGCGGGCAAGTAGGCTTCTTGATTGTGGTGAACTTATTTGTATTCTTCCTAGCCTTCTTCTTAGATTACTTTGAGATTGCGTTCATCATTATTCCGCTGTTAGCTCCTGTTGCAGAAAAGCTGGGTATTGATTTGATCTGGTTCGGCGTTCTGCTTGGTGCCAATATGCAAACCTCATTCATGCATCCGCCCTTTGGCTTTGCCTTGTTCTATTTACGAGGGGTGGCACCAAAATCCTTGAAGAGCTCCGATATTTACTATGGGGCACTTCCTTGGGTTGGTTTACAACTGATTTTGGTTGCGATCATCATCTTTATTCCAGAAACCGTAACGTACTTTGTTGATAAACCCGCTGTTGCGATAGATGCCAACGGACCATCAATTGATCCATTGGCTGGCGTCGAACAAAATGAAATCACAGTAGACTCTAGCTCCGAGATCGAACGTCAATTGCGCGAGAATAAATAAGCAATTGATCGGGGAATAAAAACAAAGGGGTTTAGTAATGCAAGCAAAATGGGGTATTCGAGGGATGGCGGTAGCGCCGCACTCCCTCGCTTCTGAATCAGCTTTAGCAGTTCTTCGTGAAGGTGGTAATGCATTAGAAGCAATGGTGGCAGCAGCAGCGACCATTGCCGTCGTTTACCCCCACATGAACTCGATTGGTGGCGACTCATTCTGGGTGATTCATTCACCCGGTAAAGCCATGGGAGGCATTGATGCTTGCGGTGCGGCCGCTGGCTTAGCTACAAAACAGTGGTATGCAGAACGTGGCATCACTAAAGCCATTCCATTTCGTGGACCTGTTGCAGCCAATACCGTTGCTGGAACTATTTCAGGTTGGGGAGCGGCACATCAACTCTCCAAACGCGGTCTTGGTGGCAAGATTCCTTTGTCTCGTCTCTTGGTAGATGCGATTCATTACGCCGAAGAAGGCGTACCAGTCACTTACAGTCAATCAAGCCTCACTGCTAAAAAGTGTGAAGAACTTAGTCCGATTCCAGGATTTGCCAAAACATTTTTAGTTAATGGCAAAGCGCCTGCGGTAGGTAGCATCTTTAAGCAAGCACGCCTAGCCAAAACCTTGCGCCAAATCGCCACTAAAGGTACGGATGATTTTTATCGCGGCGATCTTGCAGATTTATTGGCAAAGGAGTTGACTGATATCGGCAGTCCCTTGCGTTTAAGCGATCTGCATCGCCATCAGGCAAAACTGATTGATCCTCTTGAACTCAAGCACAGCTTGGGCAATGTCTACAACATGGTGCCACCGACTCAAGGTGTGGTGTCGCTCATGATCATTGGTATTCTGGATCAACTGAATCTCAAACGCTTCAAGGTTGATAGCACCGAATACGTTCATCACTGCGTAGAAGCCACTAAGCAGGCATTTAAGATTCGTGATCAGTTTGTTACCGATCCGGCTTATATGACAAAAAATGCGCAATCTTTTTTGTCACCTACGTTTCTGAAAAAGTTGGCTAAAAATATTGATCCCAACAAAGCTTTGCCTTGGGGCCAAGGCAAAGGTCCAGCAGACACGATCTGGATGGGCGTAATTGATGGCGATGGCAACTGCGTCTCTTTTATACAAAGTATTTATCACGAGTTTGGCGCCGGCATTGTGCTGCCGAAGTCTGGCGTGAATTGGCAGAACCGTGGCTGCAGCTTCTCCTTAGATCCGAAGACGCTGAATCATCTCGAGCCCTATCGCAAACCTTTCCACACCCTGAATCCTGCGATGGCTTTATTTAAAGATGGTCGCTCAATGGTGTATGGAACGATGGGTGGCGATGGTCAACCGCAAACTCAATGCGCAGTATTTACTCGTACAGCGACTTATGGATTAGATCCGCAAGATGCCATTAGTCGTCCACGTTGGTTACTTGGACGTACTTGGGGTCAAACTAGTGATAGCTTGAAACTCGAGTCGCGCTTTAGTCCATGGGTTGCAAAAGAATTGCACGCGATGGGTCACGAAATTGAAATGCTAGATGCCTTTGATGAAACCGTAGGTCACGCTGGTTGCATTATTCGCGAACCATCAGGCACGCTGCGTGGCGGCTGGGATCCTCGCAGTGATGGGGCAGTTAGCGCGTTTTAGTAATAAACATTTTGGGGACGCGCAGATCCCAGTAAATGGCGGCTGCGCGTAAACCAAAGATTCCCAACATACAAATGATTGAGCCTTCAAGAGCATATTGAGGCAGATAGTTCAACACAAGTACATAAGCACAACATCCCAAAGTCACCGGGATCGCATACAGCTCATGAGACATGATGAGGGTTTTTCTACCTGCCAAAATATCTCGGATTAAACCGCCGCCAATCGCGGTAATCACGCCCAAAATGACTGGACCAACAGGTAGCCCATAATCCATACTCCACGCCTTATCTGCCCCCTGAATAGCAAACAACGCAGCACCAAAGCCATCGATATAGAGCATCCAACGATAAATTTGTGGTTGAGTAAAAAATGATTCGGCGACGAATGTCAGGACGCTAGCTCCTAAGGCAAGCCAAACATAAATTTGGTTCTCTGACCAAAATACCGGCGCCTCCAAAATGATGTCGCGAATGGTTCCACCGCCAATTGCTGTGATGAGGCCGAGTACCAATACGCCAAAAAGATCAACCCCTCGATCGGCAATTGCGAGTACACCAGTAACCGCAAACGCCATCGTTGCGATTACCCCAATCCAAAACTGAATTTGCTCCATACGAGACAGTCTAAATCACTTTGAATTCTGTCAAACCAAAATCTTCCGCATGAATATACTGTGGTCTATGAACTCCTCGAAAGTGCTCATATGAAATCCAAGCTCTATAGCTACTGGCGAAGCTCCGCCGCATTTCGCGTCCGCATTGCCCTGAACCTGAAGGGCATGGACTATGACGTGATTCCCGTGCATTTAAATAAAAATGGTGGTGATCAACTTTCAGAGGCATACGCCAATAAGAACCCTAATCGCTTAGTACCTTTATTTGATGATGGTAAAAATAGTCTTCACCAATCTCTAGCAATCATTGAGTACCTAGAGGAGATCAAACTCGAGCCTGCCTTGCTTCCGCAATCTCCGATTGATCGTGCGTGGGTTCGTGCTCTTGCGCTTGATATCACCAGCGATATTCACCCTATTGATAACTTGCGAGTCTTGCGTTACTTGGTAAAGCAGTTGGGGATCAACTTAGAAGCAAAAGATACTTGGTATCAGCACTGGATTACGGTTGGCTTAACTAGCCTAGAAAAACGCTTAAGTAGTGATCAGCGGGTTGGGCACTTTGTCTATGGAGACCAGCCAGGCCTTGTGGATATTTGCTTGGTGCCACAACTCTTTAATGCCCTAAGCGCGCAGATGGATGTGAGTCCTTATCCCACACTCATGAACATTTTTCATGAATGCATGAAGCTACCTGCCTTTATCAACGCCTCTTGGGAAAAACAAATCGATGCCGAAGGATTAAATCCTACTGTTCCACCACAAAAATAAAGACAGGGTCAGCAAGGAGCCTACTGTAGTGATGAGTACCACCCGTGATATCACACTGCCATCTGCCTTGTAATACTGTGCCAGCATAAATGGGCCAGTGCCTGTTGGTAACGCACTCAAAATTACAATCGCATTTAACCAAAGGATTGGCAGCTCCAAGATAGGGCCAGCAATGACCCAAGCAATGAGAGGCTGCATAAGCAACTTTGCCGCACTAATGCCCCAAGTCTGTGTAGGTGTGGCATGACTTTTTTGCAACAAAAACAGGCCAATTGAAACCAAGGCGCAGGGCGTAGATGCAGCAGCTAAAAATGCGATCACCTGAGCAATAGGATCATAAATACTGAGGTCCGTAGATGCCCAAACCAAACCAGCAACTGGAGCAATCAACAGTGGATTAGTGCAAAGCGACTTCACGACACTTAAAACAATTTCATGATGTTTTTTGTTAGATAGGATGCCAACCTCGATAAACACTGTCGCCAATGCAAACATTACAAACACAATAAAGGTAGAAATGATTGCTGGGGCTAGTCCGTCTTGACCTAAGGCAAGGGCACATAGAGGGATGCCCATATAGCCAGTGTTTGAGTACGATGCGCTCAAGCCATTAAAACTTGCTGCCGCTAAATCTTTACTCTTCCAATAAGTCGCCACGAGTACCAACACAAAGACAATCAAGCAACTTAAGAAAAAAGCAGTGATAAATCCCGGCTGCCAGAGGGTTTGCCAACCGCTACTGGCTGCAAAGCTAAAGAGCTGAGCAGGCAAAGCCAACCACACCACAAATCGATTGAGCTCTATCGATGCGTTTTCGCCTAATTTACCAGCGCGCCCACAAACATAGCCAATGAGGATAAGTGCAAATACGGGTAGGACTACATTAAATACGTAGAGCACAGGTTCAATATGTGATTAAGAAATTTTCTTCAGCGTCTTGATATAACGCTGTGCATTTTTGACATAGCGCCCAGCAATTTCGCCGATGCCTGCAATTTGCTCTGGACTTAATTCTTTTACTGCTTTAGCGGGGGAACCAATAATCATGGAGCCATCTGGAAATTCTTTACCTTCAGTAATCAAGGCGCCAGCACCTACTAAACAATGCTTGCCAATCTTGGCGCCATTTAAAATTACTGCGCCAATTCCGATTAAGCTGCCATCACCAATACTGCAACCATGCAGCATCACTTGATGACCTACAGTCACATTCCTGCCGATTAAGAGTGGATAACCAGGATCCGTGTGCAGTACAGATGCATCCTGAACATTACTACCTTCGCCAATCTGAATGAGATCGTTGTCGCCACGGATAACGACTTTAGGCCAAACATTAGCGCTTCGATGAAGCTCAACCTTGCCGATCACTTCTGCGCTCTCAGCGACCCAAGCACCCTCAGCTAATTGAGGGGCATTTCCGTCTAGTTCATATATAGCCATGACTCATTATAGGTATGAATCAGGCCATACATGAAAGACTTGCTAGTACAAATTACTGCAAATGGATTACCAGTTAGGCTCGCGATCTGGAGTAGAAGAAATACGGTGCACACTTAAGTCAGCACCTTCAAACTCCTCCTCCTGCGACATCCGGATTCCAAGAACTGCTTTAAGCGTTCCATAAACCAAAATGCCCCCGATCACAGCAATGCCAACACCTAATGCACTTCCGATCAACTGACCAGTAAATGTCACTCCGCCGATTCCACCGAATGCTTTGGTGCCAAAGATGCCGGCAGCTAGACCACCCCATAATCCACACAATCCATGCAAGGGCCATACACCAAGAACATCATCAATCTTCCAGCGGTTTTGGACTAAGGTGAACATATACACAAATAAGCCACCGGCAACCAAACCAACAAATAAAGCGCCCATCGGATGCATTAGGTCTGAGCCGGCACATACTGCAACTAAACCGGCGAGAGGGCCGTTGTAGGTAAAGCCAGGATCATTGCGACCGACAATCCATGCAGCAAGCGTGCCACCGACCATCGCCATTAAGGAGTTCATGGCAACCAATCCACTAATTTTGTCGATTGTTTGCGCGCTCATCACATTAAAACCAAACCAACCTACCGCCAAAATCCAAGCACCCAATGCCAAGAAAGGAATGCTTGACGGTGGATGGGCGGAGATTTGACCTTCCTTGGTATAGCGACCACGGCGTGCGCCCAAAAGAATGACAGCCGGCAAAGCAATCCAACCGCCAACCGCGTGAACTACTACAGAGCCAGCAAAGTCATGAAACTCTTCACCAGTTAACTCCTTGATCCATGCCTGAATACCGTAATGCTGATTCCAAGCAATACCCTCAAAGAAGGGATAAACAAATCCTACTAATACGAAGGTCGCAATCAGTTGCGGATTAAATTTAGCGCGCTCCGCAATACCCCCAGAAATAATTGCTGGGATTGCCGCTGCAAACGTGAGTAAGAAGAAAAACTTCACCAACTCGTAACCATTCTTCTCGGCTAGCAATTCAGCGCCTGAGAAAAAGTTAACACCGTAAGCAATGCTATAACCAATAAAAAAGTAAGCAATTGTCGAGACAGCAAAGTCGACTAAAATTTTTACCAAGGCATTCACCTGGTTTTTCTTGCGAACTGTTCCAAGTTCCAAGAATGCAAAACCAGCATGCATGGCTAAAACCATAATTGCGCCCAGCAAAATAAATAAAGCGTCACTACCTGATTTCAAAATTTCCACGTGTTTTTCCCCTTCTATTTTTTGCATCATTATGGGGAATCCAAAAACCTAAATAGGTGCAAATTGCACTTATTTAGTGCATTAATTCGATATATTTATGGTTTATGATGGTTTCACATACACCTAAGGGAGAACCCATGAAGAAAGTCCTCGTTTTTTTAGCTGCTTTTGCAGCATTTTCTGGCCTAGTACAGGCTCAACCCGCTAGCAATGTGAAGGTTCTCAGCACCCAAGAACTGGTCAATGTTTGCAAATTACCTGCAAGTCCAGAATCTCGTAGTTTCTGCGTTGGCTACTCCACAGCAATTTATGACACCTACCTTGCAACACGTCATCCACAACGTGCAAAACCTTTTATTTGCGTTAAGCAACCCGCTCCATCACGCGATGAAGTGATTGCTGATTTCGTGAAATTCGGACAAGAAAATCAACAAACTGCTGATAAACCAGCGGCTGGTGTGTTTTTAGGTTTCTTGGCGGCACGTTTTCCTTGCGCCAGAAAATAATCTGAACACTAATGTCAATTCAAAATTAATTTAAAGGATCTGTTGATATGAAAAAAATTATCGCGATTACTGTAGCAACTCTCGCAATTGCTGGTTGCTCTAATATGAGCAACACTGAGCAACGTACATTATCTGGCGCAGGTATTGGTGCTGCAGCTGGCGCAGTTGGCACTGCCATTTTCCACGGCAACCCAATCTGGGGCGCAGTAGGTGGTGCAGCTGTAGGCGCAGCATCTGGCTACGTCTATGACGCATACAAAAAAGAGCAAGCCTCTGAGTACAACTCTGGATACAACGCTGGCAAAAATAATCAGCCCGCCAAAGCACCAAACTAATTCAGAGCCTTACAGTTTTACCGTTTCAAATAGCCCAGCTTGTATTAAGTTACAAGCTGGGTTTTTATTTGGATCTCACCAGCCAACGCCTTATGAATTGGGCACTTATTAGCGATCTCGATTAAGCGCTCTTTTTCTTCTGCGCTCAGGCTACCTTGCAACTGAATCTCGCGCGTAAATGTTTCAACATCATTCACTCGCTCAATATCAACGGTCACTACTGCGTTCTCTAGATTCATCGACTTACGACTAGCATACATTTTGAGGGTCATACTCGTGCAGGCTGCCAATGCAGCGCCAAGGTACTCATGTGGAGTTGGTCCAGTGCCATTGCCGCCGTTTGTACTGTAAGCATCAGATAAAAAATGCAAATCGCCTGTGCTAAGTTTTTGCTGCAATGGGCCTTCACCAAACTGCGATACCACTTTTCTCATCATTTCTCCAAATTGATTGAATATTGATCTTTAAAAAATTATTTAATTTTGATGCGGCTTGCTAATTTTTTCTACAGTTGGTAAACCAGCTTTCTTCCAGGAGCTGAATCCACCCTCCAAGTGACACACATTAGGTACTCCCATTCTTTGCAAGGTCTCAGTTGCTAAGGCAGAACGCCAGGCAGATGCACAATATAGAACCAAACGTTTGCCTTCGCCAAATATCGGTTTGTAATAAGGGCTATCGGGATCCACCCAAAATTCCAGCATCCCCCGAGGAGCATGCAAGGCATTAGGAATCATGCCTTCTCGCTCGAGCTCCCTTACATCACGAATATCGACAAACACGGTATTGGCGTCCGACATAAAGTCTTGTGCCTGCTCCAGCGAAACAGTTTTTATTTGTGCCATAGCCCCTTCAATAAGGGCTTGATATCCAATCTTTAATTTCACCAAAATCTCCTAAAGTACCAATCTGCTTTATTCCCCGGTCACCTGCTACCATTCTCCTATGAACTTTACCCCTACAGAACTTGGTGCAAGCATTATTTTTGCAATTGCTGTTTTACATACCTTTTGCACAAGTTATTTCGAATCACTCGCCAAAAAAATACCAAGGCATTCTGGTCTTTGGCATCTCCTGGGTGAAGTAGAAATCGTTTTTGGCTTTTGGGCTGCTGTACTCATTATCTATATCACTTTTGTCGATCATCTAGGTGCTGCAAAAACGTATCTTGATCAGCGTAACTTTACAGAACCTCTATTCGTGTTTGCCATCATGATTGTGGCTGGCAGCAAACCCATTTTGTATCTTTCGACAGCACTTTTGCACACGATTGCCAAAGGTCTACAAGTCATACTGCGAAGCCGTAGCGCACCAACACTGTACTTTTTGACTTTAGGACTCACGCCGCTCTTAGGCTCTCTCATTACTGAACCAGCAGCGATGACTTTGGCGGCTTTTTTACTGCGCGATTTGGTATACCGCCATCAATGTTCTAAAGCTTTGCTATTCGGGACTTTAGGTGTGCTGTTTGTCAACATCTCTATTGGTGGAACGCTGACCAACTTTGCAGCCCCACCAGTACTCATGGTGGCATCTACTTGGGGCTGGAGTTCTGCTTTTATGTTTAGTCATTTTGGTATTGAGTCTTGTATTGCGATTTTTATCAATGCGCTTGGCGCAACGCTCTTATTTCGTAACCAGTTAGTTGAACCCAGCGAATCGCACAAACCTTCCAGAATTCCACTTGCCGTGATTGCAATGCACTTACTCTTTTTATTGGGTGTAGTTGTCTTCGCGCATGACCCCATTATTTTTATGTGGCTCTTATTATTTTTTATTGGTTACACGAGCGCCTACCCCAAACATCAAAGCCCGCTCATTCTCAAAGAAGCGCTTTTAGTGGGCTTCTTCTTAGCAGGATTAGTAGTCTTGGGTGCTTTACAGGGCTGGTGGTTACAACCTCTACTAGAAATGATGAGTCCCACAGCTGTCTTTTATGGAAGCCTTGCCTTAACTGCCATTACCGATAACGCCGCGCTGACTTACTTAGGATCACTTGTAACAGGCACCTCGCCCGAGTTCAAATTGGCGCTAGTAGGTGGCGCAGTTGCTGGCGGAGGATTAACAGTCATCGCTAACGCGCCCAATCCTGCGGGTATTGCAATCCTGCGCAGCCATTTTCCTGGGGGTGCAGTTTCAGCTGTTTACCTATTCCTTGCTGCATTGCCACCTACATTGGTGGCCATTGCCGCCTATCGCCTCCTATAGCTTGACAAAGCACTTCCGCAGTAAAATCTGAGCTTCGCCCCCAGTTATAAACCTGAGAACGGCATATGAAAAAGCTCTATATCAAAACCTTTGGCTGTCAAATGAACGAGTACGACTCGGGCAAGATGGCAGACCTCCTCCATGCTGATGAAGGCATGGTCATAACAGACTCCCCTGAAGATGCAGATGTAGTCTTATTAAACACCTGCTCCATTCGCGAAAAGGCTGAAGACAAAGTCTTTTCTGATCTGGGTCGGCTGCGTGAGCTCAAAAAAACAAAACCCGATTTACTGATTGGTGTTGGTGGCTGCGTAGCTAGCCAAGAAGGTCAGCAGATCGTCAGTCGCGCGCCTTATGTTGATGTAGTGTTTGGTCCGCAAACATTACATCGATTGAGTGACCTCCTTGCACAACGTCGCAAGACAGGCATCTCGCAAGTGGATATTTCTTTTCCGGAGATAGAAAAATTTGATCATCTGCCTGCATCACGCCAAACGCGTGGTTCAGCCTATGTGTCCATCATGGAAGGCTGTTCAAAGTATTGCAGCTATTGCGTCGTTCCCTACACTCGAGGCGAAGAAGTTTCCAGGCCTTTTGATGATGTGCTCACCGAAGTTGCCGGTCTTGCCAGCAAAGGCGTTAAAGAAATTGTGCTACTTGGTCAGAACGTCAACGCCTATCTTGGCAAAATGGGAAATACTGAAGAGATAGCAGATTTTGCACTTCTCATTGAATATATTGCAGAGATTCCGGGGGTGGAACGTATTCGCTTTACAACCAGTCACCCTAAAGAATTTACACAGCGCTTAATCGATGTATATGCCAAAGTCCCAAAGTTAGTCAGCCATCTGCACCTACCAGTACAGCACGGCTCGGACTCGATGTTATCTGCAATGAAACGAGGCTATACAGCCTTGGAATACAAAAGCATTATTCGAAAAATGCGTGCTGTTCGCCCTGATCTGACCCTGTCGAGCGATTTCATTGTGGGCTTCCCAGGTGAAACAGAGGCTGACTTTGAAAAACTCTTAAAGATGGTTCGCGAGCTGGAATTTGACAATAGCTTTTGCTTCATCTTTAGTCCACGGCCCGGCACCCCAGCAGCAAACTTAAGTGATGACACTCCCTATGAGGTCAAACTGAAGCGCCTGCAAACTTTATTGGCTGTGGTCGAAGGCCAAGCTAATCAAATTAGCCAAAAAATGTTGGGCAATACAGAGAAGGTTTTAATTGAAGGGTTGGCAAAGGACGGAATTAATTTACAAGGTCGAGCTGAAAATAATCGCGTGATTCATTTCACTGCCCCAGATCAAGATATAGAGCCTTTGATTGGCAAGATGGTCGACATCCGCATTACTGAAGTCCTCAACTACACCCTTAGAGGTGAACTAGCAGAAGCTCATGCAAACTAAGATCAAACCAAAGACTTCCAAACTTGAAGTCGATATTCAATACGCAAGTCCTGCTATTGAATCGGCCCTAAGTAAGGCAGCATCATCGACGCTCATTAAAAAATGGGTTAAAGCAAGTGCTCATGGCGCAGGATTACTGACACTACGCTTTGTGAATGCCGCAGAAGGCAAGAAATTGAACGCTGAATTCCGCAAGAAAGATTACGCAACCAATGTTTTAACTTTTCCCTATGAGCGCTCAAAGACTAGCTTCGCAGCGGACATTATTTTTTGCTTGCCGGTAATTCAGAAAGAAGCGAAAGCACAAGAAAAGTCTTTAAAAGCCCACTTAGCGCATTTAGTCATTCATGGCTGCCTCCATGCTCAGGGATTCGATCATGAGTCATCCAAAGATGCAAAAAAGATGGAAGCCCTGGAAATCAGCCTTCTGAAAACATTGGGATTTACCAATCCGTATTTAGAGCGCTAATTTTTACTCCGTCATATTTCTAAGCTATTCTTACAACATGCCTGACCCCAAATCCCTGTTAGATCGACTAGCTGACTTTTTATCACCCCAGCCCACTAGTCCCAGCGAACGACGCCAAGAGCTTATTGAAACTCTGCGCGAGGCTCAAACTGAAGGCTTAATCGATGCCGATGCCCTCTCCATGATTGAGGGTGTTTTTCAAGTCGGTCAATTGTGCGCACGGGATATTTTGGTACCGCGCGCTCAAATTGATTGGATCGATATCAATCAATCTTTACCCGAAATTATCAAGAGCGTGATCGAAGCTGCTCACTCACGCTTTCCTGTTTTTGAAGGATCACGCGACAATGTCATTGGCATCCTTTTAGCCAAAGACTTATTGCGACATGCAACTGAAAAAGATTTTCAAGTTCGTGATTGGCTACGTCCAGCCGTCTTTATTCCTGAGTCCAAACGCTTAAGCGTATTGTTACGAGACTTTAAAGATAATCGAAATCACCTTGCCGTAGTGGTGGATGAATATAGCGGCATAGCCGGCATCATCACCATTGAAGATGTACTAGAACAAATTGTTGGGGATATTGAAGATGAGCATGATATTGATGAAGAGGCCGATAATCTCATCTCGCTTGACAATGGTGACATCCGCGTAAAAGGCATCACTGAACTAGAGCAATTCAATGAAGCACTTGGTACACACTTTGCTGAAGAAGATATCGAAACCGTTGCCGGTCTTGTGATTCAACATGTTGGGCGGGTTCCCAAGATGGGTGAGTTGATTGAGATCGACGGCATAGAATTCGAAGTGCAACGCGCTGATCCTCGACAAATTCACATATTGCTTGCGCGACAAAAAACGAAAAAAACAGACTAAGGAATAGCTTGGTTGATCAGCAATCTCCTAAAGGTATGAATGCATTAGCGCTACTAATACTTTTTATATTAGGTGCATTACTGGCTGGTGCTACAGAGCTTAGTTATGGCGGCTGGATACAAATTCCCATCTTGGCTTTGGTTTGGTGGCGTTTAAATCTTCAGCACTCTTCAAAACTTCAAACGCATTTTGTATCCGGTCTCACGTTTGGCATTGGATATTTTGTTATTGGCCTATGGTGGCTGTATATCAGCCTACACGATGTTGGTGGTATGCACCCCCTGCTCTCGTGCGCCGCAGTATTTCTATTGTCGGCATATATGGCGTTCTACTTTTCTGTAGCAACCCTGGCAATTTCACTATTTAGAAAAACGCGGGTGACCGGACTGTTATTGGCTGCCAGTTGGGTTGTGATGGAATTCCTGCGCAGTTATATTTTTACCGGTTTTCCTTGGATGGGTCTTGCAGAATCCCAGATCAATGGGCCTTTTGCCCCAATTGCGCCGCTGTTTGGTGGCTTAGCATGCACCTTCTTGGTTGTGTGGATTTCTTGGGAGTTATTCCAACTGAAGAATCGTGCCATCTTCAGTGCTGCCATCATGATTTGTGTCATTGGCATTACTCAACTGACTGGGCTAATCAGCTTTACTAAACCTTTTGGCGATCCTATTAGCATTCGCCTTATTCAAGGAAACTTTGAGCAAACACTAAAATTTAATCCACAGGCCATTGCTCAGCAAATCGATTTTTATGTATCGCAAATCAAAAAAGAGTCTGCAAATCTCATCGTCATTCCTGAGACTGCTTTTCCTTGGCCTCAAAATAATTTGCCGCCTGGCCTGCTCAACTACTTACAGGATTATTCCAATACCAGTTCAAGCAATCTACTGGTTGGCCTTATTGGTGAAGTCCCCAGCAGCAAAGGCATGCAATATACCAATCGAGTAACTGGACTGTCGCCGAATACGCCTGCATATCAATACGACAAAGCACACTTAGTTCCTTTTGGCGAATTTATACCGCCCGGATTCCATTGGTTTATCAACGCCTTTAATGTTCCTTTAAGTGACTTTGCACGCGGCAGTCTTGATCAAGCACCTTTTAGCATCGTTCGGAAAAATCAAGATGCAGTTCGCGCTGCCATCACGATTTGTTATGAAGATGTATTTGGTGGTGAATTAGCTTCTCGTATCAATCTCAGCAATGAACCTGTCAATCTCTTAATTAATATGACCAACCTGGCATGGTTTGGTCAATCTCAGGCACCTACCCAACAATTGCGACTATCGCAATTACGCTCGCTTGAAACAGGACTGCCAGCTTTACGCGCTACTAATACTGGAATTACCTCCGTCTTAGGTCCCGATGGAAAGGTGTTGCAATCTCTTCCAGAATTTACCCAAGCAAGCCTAAGCACCCAAGTGCAGGCTTATGCTGGAAAAACCCCATATGTTATTTGGGGAAATTTCCCGATTTTGAGTATTTCTTGCTTACTGCTGATCTGGGGCTTTATTCGCCAAAGACGTTTTTAGTCAATTTTGACTCAGTAGTACTCTAGCCATGTAAAATCAATGGCTTAGCCAGGTTAATCATGCTTACTTTTCAGCAAATCATTCTCAAACTTCAAGATTATTGGGACCAACAAGGTTGTGCCCTATTGCAGCCCATCGACCTCGAGGTAGGCGCAGGCACATCCCATACCGCCACCTTCCTACGAGCAATTGGACCTGAACCTTGGAAAGCGGCTTATGTTCAGCCATCACGCAGACCCAAAGATGGTCGCTATGGTGAGAACCCAAATCGCCTACAACACTACTATCAATATCAAGTTGTTCTTAAGCCTGCCCCAGAAAATATTCTTGAGCTCTATCTAGGATCTTTAGCTGCTCTCGGTCTTGACCTCAAAGAGAATGACATTCGCTTTGTTGAGGATGATTGGGAAAACCCAACCTTAGGCGCATGGGGTCTAGGCTGGGAAGTTTGGCTCAATGGTATGGAAGTGACCCAATTCACTTACTTTCAGCAAGTCGGTGGTTTAGATTGCAAACCTGTCTTAGGCGAAATCACATACGGCATCGAACGATTAGCAATGTACATTCAAAATTGTTCAAACGTATATGACCTCGTTTGGGCGGATGGCATTTCTTATGGTGACGTCTATCACCAGAACGAAGTAGAACAGTCTTGCTATAACTTCGAACACTCGAACACCGATCTTCTATTTACAAACTTCAGTAATTATGAAAGTGAAGCAAAGCGTTTAATGGAAGTGCCTTTGGCATTACCAGCTTATGAGATGGTTCTCAAAGCTGCCCACACCTTTAACCTATTAGATGCACGTGGTGCCATCTCTGTGACTGAGCGTGCCGCCTATATTGGTCGCATTCGCAACCTATCGCGTGCAGTTGCCCAAGCTTATTTTGAATCCCGTGAGAAGCTTGGCTTTCCTATGTGTCAACGGCAACCTAAAGTATGAGCACATCACATTCAAACTCTCAATCAGCCAACTTATTGATTGAAGTCTTTACAGAAGAATTGCCTCCTAAATCCTTGCGTCGTCTTGGCGAAGCTTTTAGCGAAGGTATTTTTAATGCTCTGAAGTCTGCCAACTTAGCAACAGAATCATCCACTGTTACTAGCTTCGCCACTCCGCGCCGTTTAGCCGTTCAAGTGAGTAATGTACTCGGTCAAGCAGAAGATTATCCCGTTAGAGAGAAGCTTCTCCCTACTAGTATTGCTTATGACGCTGAAGGTAAAGCTACCCCTCCGCTACTCAAAAAATTAGCGGCACTTGGTTATGCAGATATTGATTTATCAAGCCTAGAAAAGGCAGGCGAAGGTAAGAATGAAGCACTCTATCTCAATGTGGTGGCTAAAGGCGCCGCCCTTGAGCAAACGGCTCAAACTGCCCTTGAGCAAACACTGAATAAATTACCGATTGCCAAAATGATGCATTACCAGGTGCAACAGAAGGATGGTCAATTAGCGGATGTTCAATTTGCCCGCCCAGCCCATCGCATTATTGCTTTGCATGGCAACACCGTTCTCAACATTAGCAGTCTTGGTATTGTCGCCGGCAATCAAACTGAGGGTCATCGTTTCTTGGCGCCTGGCACCATAACCCTGAGCGCCGCAGATCATTATGAAAATGATCTTCAAAGCAAGGCTAAGGTTATCCCGAGCTTTAATAAACGCCGCGCCCAAATTGAGGCCGCTCTGCTAAAGGCTGCTGGCGATGATCTGGTCTTAATGCCTGATAGCCTTTTGGATGAAGTAACAGCACTCGTTGAATGGCCAGCTGTTTATGAATGCCAGTTTGATCAAGAATTCTTAGAAGTTCCCCAAGAATGCTTGATTCTCACCATGCAGACGAATCAAAAATACTTTGCGTTGACGGATCAACATGGCAAATTACGCAATCGCTTTTTGATTGTTTCCAATATTGAGACCGCTACACCAAGTGCCATTATTTCTGGTAATGAGCGTGTTGTACGCCCACGTCTTTCGGATGCGCGTTTTTTCTTCCAACAAGATCAAAAGCGTCCCTTAGCGTCTCGCGTTGCGGATTTAGGCAAAGTGGTTTATCACAACCAACTAGGCAATCAACTCGATCGTACTCAGCGCGTTCAAGGCATTGCTACGGGTATCGCCAAAAAACTCCAGGCCGATGAAAAGCTAGCTAGTCGCGCTGCAGAAATTGCCAAAACAGACTTATTGACTGATATGGTTGGAGAGTTTCCAGAACTCCAAGGCATCATGGGTTCGTACTATGCGACACATGATGGAGAAAATGCAGAGGTTGCTGCAGCCTGTAGCGAGCACTATATGCCACGCTTTGCCGGAGATACTCTGCCAAAGTCTCAAGCGGGCACCATTCTCGCAATTGCTGACAAGTTAGAAACTCTCGTTGGTATCTGGGGGGTAGGTCTAGCACCAACTGGTGACAAAGACCCATATGCATTACGCCGTCATGCACTCGGTATTTGCCGCTTGCTCTTAGAGAAAAATCTTTCCTTAAGCCTGCCCGACTTAATTGAACTAGCGCGCTCACAGTTTTCTCAGAAAGATGTCCAAGAGAAAGCAAATGCCGCTGATATCTATGAGTTCATCATCGATCGTCTACGCGCATACTTAAGAGATCAATCCATCGCTGGCAAGCCTTTTACAAGTGCGGAGATTGACGCAGTACTAAGCCAGTCCCCAGCACAGATCAATGACCTCATAGAGCGCTTAAATGCCCTGCGTGAATTTAATGTCCTACCGCAAGCCGCTCAATTAGCCGCAGCCAATAAGCGTATTAGTAATATTCTTAAGAAAACAACTACCGCCATCCCTATAGGTTGCTCAAATAAGCTCTTGCAGATTCCTGCTGAGATTGCTTTGCATCAGGCTTTGGAACAAGTTACTCCAGCTTTAAACGCGGCTTATGACAAACGTCAATTTGTAGAGTTGTTAAAAGCCCTTGTCGCCTTGAGTGAGCCAATTGATCAGTTCTTTGCGGACGTTATGGTCATGGATCCTAATCCTGAACTTCGCGATAACCGTTTAGCGCTTCTGCAACAACTTCACCAGAAAATGAATCTCGTTGCCGATCTCGGCAAATTAGCATGAGCACCAGCTCTTCTAAACTCATTATTCTCGATCGCGATGGCGTGATCAACGAAGATCGCGATGATTACGTTAAATCTGTAGATGAGTGGGTACCACTACCAGGTAGCCTCGAGGCTATCGCCCGCCTCAACCAAGCAGGCTATCAAATTGCCATTGCCACTAATCAATCTGGATTGGCGCGTGGGTATTTCACTATTACTGAATTACACGCAATGCACAGCAAACTGGAAAAGTTGCTGCAGCCCTTAGGCGGAAATATTGATAGTATTTTCTTTTGCCCGCATACAGATGCTCATGCATGTGATTGCCGCAAACCAGCACCCGGCCTTATGAAAGAGATTGCCCTGCGTTACAAAAGAACGAATAGCACCCAACCTTTGTTAGGCGTTCCAATAGTGGGAGATTCTCTACGTGACCTTCAAGCGGGAATAGTACTAGGAGCATCGCCTCATTTGGTACTGACTGGCAAAGGTCAAAATACGCTTGCCAAAGGTGGACTGCCCGAGGGGACTCAGATTCATGCTGATCTCATGGCTTTTGCAACTTCACTGCTAGAAAACCAAGCCTAGGACATTTATGGTCTTCATTCGCTCTGCTTTATTTGCATTATTTTTACTAGTCTTCACTCCCATTTGGTCAGTGCTGTGCATGCTGGCATTTCCATTTCTCAGTCCAGAAAATCGCTATCGCTTTATAGGCGTTTGGAACAAAGTAGTCATTTGGATGCTATGGCATCTCTGTGATATTCATTATGAGATTCGTGGCATGGAGCATATGCGTACGGTATTGAATCAACCCGTCGTTATTCTCAGCAAACATCAGTCTGCCTATGAAACGATTGCTTACATTGCCTTGCTGCCCAAGCAACTCTGCTTTGTATTTAAGCGGGAATTACTCTGGATCCCATTCTTTGGCTGGGCTTTGGCTTTACTGAAAATGATTCATATTAATCGCGCCAATAAACAAACCGCAGCACTGTCTGTAGCCAGCCAAGGACGCAAGCGCCTAAGCGAAGGTAAATGGATCATGCTGTTCCCAGAGGGCACACGGACACCAAGGGGCTCTACTAAGGCATACCGCAAGGGCGGGGCACGTTTGGCAAGCGCAACTGGGGCCTTGGTGATTCCAATCGCTCACAACGCCGGTAGCTGCTGGCCTAAGAATAGCTTTCTGAAAAAACCTGGCACAGTGATTTTTTCAATCGGCCCCGCAATTACTTCTGAAGGTAAGTCTGGTGAAGAGTTGCAGCAAGAAGTAGAAGGCTGGATTGAAGCTGAAATGCGAGTGATTGATCCGAGCGCTTATAAATAGTCTTGTCACTCTTAGCTTAGTTTAAACAGCTAAGAGCTTGGCCCACTGAATATAGCGATCAACTGAAATATCCTGAGCTCTAGCTTTGAGCTCCTCTTCGCTTAGCTTCAACCGATCTGCAAAGGCCTGTAGATTTGTACGCAACATTTTTCTTCGCTGTGAAAAAGCTGCAGCCACTACTTGTTCTAAGGAGTTCCACTGAGCTTGTGTCAAGTTGAAGTCTTTTCTTGGAATCATTCGTACTACTGCAGAATTCACCTTAGGAGCTGGATCAAAAGCCTCCGGCGGAACCTCTAACACCAACTCCATGTCATAACGGGCCTGCAGCATCACTGATAACCTGCTGAAATCAGAGCTGCCAGCTTGAGCAACCATTCTTTTAACCACCTCTGCTTGCAACATAAAAACCTGCTCATCAATATGCGTTGCAGCAGATACCAGATGGAAAAGTAATGGTGAAGAAATGTTGTAAGGCAAATTACCCACTACCTTACATAGACCTGCTTTCTCTGAACGATGCTGCGCCCACTCATCGAAATTAAATTTAAGGGCGTCACCCTCAATTACATTGAGCCCCTTCAGGTTTTCCTGATTCCAATATGCGACTAAATCTCGATCAATCTCCAGAAGGTCAAGTTGATCGAGATTGTTTAGTAAATGCCTAGTAAGTGCGCCTAGTCCTGGACCAATCTCGATGACATGCATATCTGGATTGGGGTTAATCAAGGTCACAATCGAATAAATGATGCCTTGATCTTGTAAAAAATTTTGGCCAAATCGTTTACGTGCGCGATGCATGAGTCAATGCGCTTCTTTTTGATTGAGCGCCAATTGATAAGCCAATCGCAGGGCTTCTAACATAGAGCCTGAGTCTGCCAATCCTTTACCAGCAATATCTAAAGCCGTGCCATGGTCTACTGAAGTACGAATGATTGGCAGGCCTAATGTGACATTGACTCCACCACCAAAAGTAACAAATTTAAATGGTGCTAATCCTTGATCGTGATACATCGCAATAAATGCGTCCACACTTTCCAGGGCACCAGGATCAAACATGGTATCGCCAGGATAGGGGCCAGAAACATTAATTCCCAGGTTCTTTGCTTGCTCAATAGCAGGGATAATGATTTCAATTTCTTCGCGACCTAAATAACCAGATTCACCAGCATGTGGATTTAATCCCGCAACCCGTATCATCGGCTTAGCAAGCCCAAATTTTGCTTGTAAATCACGATGTACTATTTGAATCGTGTCAAGTACAGACTCTTGACTTAATGCAACAGAAACCTTCTGCAATGGCAAATGGGTAGTAACAAGAGCAACTCGCAATTCTCTTGATGTCTTGAGATTTAGGAATCCCTTAGGCAAAGTGGAGCAAAGCATCATCACTACTTGTTTGGCCTTGCAACGCTGAGCTAAATATTCTGTATGCCCAGTAAATGGGGTGCCCGCCAAATTCATAACACTCTTTTGAATCGGTGCGGTAATCATGGCATCAAAACGACCATCCAAACATCCGTCAATAGCCTCATTCAGAGTATTCATCACGTATTGAGCATTCTTTGGATTTAAGACACCCTGGCTCACCGGCTCTGAAACTGGAATGCTATGGATTTTTAAACGTTCAGATAAATCAGATGAGCCGTCAAGCGCTACTCCTAAAAAACTAGAGTCGCCAATCAAGGTAATCGCTGCACCTGGCTGCTCCACTAGAAACTGCTGTGCGGCTGCCACGGAAACCTCAGGCCCAACGCCAGCCGGCTCACCGGTAGTGATTGCCAAATTAACGAGGGTCGGCGCTTGCGGCATCATCTACATTCAAGATTTTGACAGTTGCGGTATCTCTTAATTCGCGCAACCAATCTTGATAAGCCTGCTCAAATTTTCTCTCACGAATAGCAGCACGGGCAAATTGACGTTGCTTTTCAACAGTCAACTGAGCTTCGCGGCGCTCGAGGACCTGAATCAAATGCCAACCAAATTCGGTCTTCACGGGATTACTGACTTCGCCAATTTGCAAACGATTCATTGCCTGCTCAAATTCTGGGACTAGATCTCCAGGACCCATCCAACCTAAATTTCCACCATTAGGCGCAGATCCATCCTCTGAAAATTTCTTAGCAAGCTCACCAAAATCTGCAGTCTTTGCTCGAACTTGATCTCGATACCCTGCAAGACGTCGCTCTGCATCCTGATCGGTTAAGCCAGCACGGTTGCGCAATAGGATGTGCCGCGACAAGGTTTGAGTAATGGGGATATTTTGTGGGGTGCCACTTGAAGCTTCTTGTAGCGCAGCTTGCTGCTGAGGGTTTGCTCCAGCAACTGCAGATCGACGATCCATCACTTTAAGCACATGATATCCAGCGGGACTTTTGAGTACGGCACTCGCAACCTGACCACTGCCTGTATTTCGAATAGCCTCATAAAATATTTGTGGCAACCTATCTGGCGCGCGATATCCTAAATCCTGAAACTTGATCTTTGGGTTCTCCTGAGCCGCCATTGCACCAAGCTGCATAAAATCTCCGCCGCCTTTGGCATCACGCAATAACTGCTCAGCCTTCTTTTTTGCCTCAGCTTGAGCACTTACACCAGCAGAAGCATCCACTGGAATAAAAATCTGCGCTACATCAATTTCTTCTGGCTCGCCTTTGGCAGCAGGGGTTGAGCGTGAAGATCCGCCACCAATAGCACGAGTTCTTTCAGCGATAAAATTATCAATCTCTGCGTCTGAGATTTTGATCTTTGCTTCAACTTCGCGCTCACGATATCGAGTAAGCATGACATCGTCTCGTAACAGCTGCTTATACTTTTCAAAGGTGCTCCCAGAAGCAATGACTTTGGCTTTGAACTCAGCAACGCTCATTTTATTTTTTTCAGCAATATCGCCAATAATTTTATCGAGCTCCTTACCGGTTACTGCGACACCCTCTTGCTCAGCGTTTTGTAACTGAATTTTTTCGACAATCAAGCGTTCTAAGATTATTTTTCGTAAAGAGCCATCATCAGGTAATTTTGCTCCTTGTTTCTTGAGGGCCGTAATTCGATCATCGAT
Organism: Polynucleobacter sp. AP-Titi-500A-B4; assembly: GCF_018688095.1. Classification (NCBI taxonomy): domain Bacteria; kingdom Pseudomonadati; phylum Pseudomonadota; class Betaproteobacteria; order Burkholderiales; family Burkholderiaceae; genus Polynucleobacter; species Polynucleobacter sp. AP-Titi-500A-B4. The sequence continues at coordinate 1,850,883 of NZ_CP061311.1, forward strand.
CTCTTTTCGTGTGACATAGCCTGTATTAACGACAGCAGCTACACCATCAATATTACGAATTTTGCTATCAGCTAGGATATTTGCCTTTGATGTATCTTGGGCGATCGTCATTACAGAGGTAAGAGATATCCCCAAAAAGATCAGTGCGCAAATAAAAGATTTCAGGCTAATTCTGCAAAACGTCATTGATAGTTCTCATATATAGATGGTGCAATAGGCTTGGAAGTTGGCATATACCCAGGAACATTTAACTTCATGATATCAACTGGATTACTACCGGCGCTAGCAAAGCCCCTAAATTCGATCTGAAACAGCACCTGAGTGGTGGTAATGAGGGAAGTATTCACAGCTTGCGAGTAGGCACCACGGAAAGTCCAGCAATCTCTTGTCCACTCCAAGCCAACCAAGGTATTCAATGTCTTGACAGTTAAAGCATCATAGCCCCAGCGTCCTAAGACTGAAACTTCCCGTGTAATCGGCCATTGCCCAGAAATATTATATTGATCAGTAGTAGTTGCTGAAGCAGTGGCAGTTTGGTTGTTTTGTATCGACGCCTGTATAGGGGGCGACCAAACATTGCGATATCCAAAGTTCAGACTTCTTCCCGGGGTTGGTCTCCAGCTTGCACCAACAGTAGTTTGCACGAAACGATTTAATTGGGTGTTGTACTGCCCAAACATATCTGCACTTAAGTTGCCAAGGAGACGAACCGAAGCAGAACCCAAGGTATCAGAATACGTTGTTGGGTTAGCAATGTTGCCATTTAATCCAACCTTCTGTCCCGTGAATTGCTGTTTTTGAGCAAGCGTCACGTTAGCACGCTCAGCGCCTGTATTTGCCTCAATCATCCGACTTGTCAAGCCTATAGTTGCAGCATTAGCATCCGCAATACGATCATTACCAATAAAAGTATTTGCAGTAAAAATTTGCGACACCCCAAAGCCCGCATCAGCCGTATCAAATACCGGCGTATTGGCTTGACTTTGATACGGAGTAAATGCATAGAATGCTCTTGGCTCCATAGTGAGCAACATATCGCGACCAAAGAAGCCTTTCAACTCAGAAGCCTCTCTCTCAAATGCCAATCCAGAATCCAAGCTAAATGTCGGGATCGTAAATCCTTGCGCGTTCGGAACGCTTCCTGATACATACGGGGTAGCGTTATACGTATTGGATTGAAAACTCACTGTTGGCGTTATGTAATAGCCAGGAGTAATTTGCGGGAGAGATAAAGCCCCTTTAACGACCGTACGATCTGCCTGTGTGTATGCACCTGGGGGTGGCGCATTAAAGTTACTTCCCAAAGCATAAGCAAAGCGAGTGTAATCAGTGGAGAAGGTTGTCTTTGGCCCCGTAGGTAATGCGAGATACCTACCGCTTGCATCCGAAACTACTGGACTCAATTGGCTGTTATAGGCGGCCGTAATATTAGGCAGCACGTTATAAGGCGCTTGCACTAAATTATTTGGATCAGGTTGTAATGTTTGAAAACTAGCCGCTTTAGCGCCAACTGTCCAATTACTTAACTCACCAGTTAACTGTTTACTAGTACCAACCTCTTGACGAAACTGACTAGTAACCTGTCCAGCAATACTTTGTGAAAAGTTAGTAGGGTATAAACTGTCGGAGACGCGTGCCATATTCACATAGCCATTCCAAGAACCCGGTAATGGGGCACCGCCAGGCCCAACACCACCAGCAAAAATTTGGCGTTGTTGCCAATCATATTTCCAGCGGTCAGTACCAGTCTGCTTGTCGTAGGGCAGATATTCGCCAGTTGCCACTCCAGAATATTCTTTATCCAAGAAACGGTATGAGGCACCCAGCATAAAGCCGCGATGATTCATCTCGCGAGGCAATAACAGTAAATCGCGGTTAGGGGCAATATTGACGTAATAAGGCTGAGTAATATCTAAACCGTTATTAGAGTTGTAGCCAACAACTGGGGCTAATAATCCAGATCGGCGCTCTCCAGACGTTGGAGCGGTGAAATAAGGAACATACGCAATGGGTACATCGAAGAAACGCATCACACCATGGGTACCAACCATTTCTTTTTGCTCGTTATCAATCTCTAAGCTACTTGCCGTGAAATACCAATCCATATTTTCTGGAGTGCAAGTGGTATAGGTGGCTTTATCAAAAACAAAAATGTCGGCATTTTCAATCGTTAATTTTTTTGCCGTACCATTTCCACGAGTGTCTCTGAGCTCATATGTTGGGGTCTCCATAGAGCCCTCGCGAGCATCTACTTTGAATTTTCCTTTGGGGCCTTTGAAAGTAGTGTTGCCTTTGGATAACTCGGCATTACCCAGTAGGTCTGCAATGTCAGTATCTGGGTTATAGGTAATTTCATCTGCTTTTAATACGGCACCATTTCGTCGAATTTGCGCGCGACCTTTGAGGTGCATATCTCGTTCAACTACACCATCAATCACATCACTAGAGGTGAAGGTCAGGGCCTGTCCATCGGCGATTGGCTTACCCACGCGCAATTGATCATCCAGCTTCAGAACGGTCACATTTCCGCGATCGGGCAAAAGCGTAAAATTTTGGGTAGCCTGTGAAACTGGAGGTAGGGCAGCAGGAGCTTGAGCGCTTGTAGGAAGCGCGACTTGAAGCAATACCGCCCCCATCATTACGCGCAGGGTTATGGCTAAAAAAAGAGGGGCGCAAAGGCCGGCGCGACGGCGATAATGACTCATGGATCCAGACCCGCCTTATTATACGAATCGACCATGACTGACGCTCGCTTAAATACCCTTCGCAACTGGCTAAAAGGCCTCCAGCCTAGCTGGCAATTAGATCTCGATACTTTGGCACCAGCCTCGGCAGACGCCAGCTTTCGACGCTATTTCCGAATTGAGTCCAAAAACCCAGATTTTGGCACGCTGATCATCATGGATGCACCCCCACAACATGAACCATTAGACGCCTTCATTAAGGTCGATTTACTGTTCTCAGAAGCTGGTCTAAATGCCCCTAAAATTTTGGAACAAAACTCCGCTGAAGGCTTTCTTCTGCTGAATGATCTGGGTAACAAAACTTATCTTGCTGAACTGAATAACGAAACAGCAGATCATCTCTACCAGGACGCAACTCATGCATTAGTGCAAATGCAATTAGCAAGCAAACCCAATGTATTACCAAGCTATGACGCAGTCTTATTGCAACGTGAACTCGATTTATTACCAGAATGGTATTTAAAAAAACATCTAGGCATTGAATTAACAGATTTACAACAAGCACAACTTAAAAAATCGTTTGAGCTCATCATTGAAAATAATCTGGCGCAGGCGAAGGTCTTCGTACATCGCGATTACCATTCTCGCAACCTCATGGTGACCGAAGTAAATAATCCTGGCGTATTAGATTTTCAAGATGCAGTGTATGGCCCCATTACTTATGATGCAGCATCTCTGTGGCGCGATGCCTACATTGCTTGGCCAGAAGAACGTGTCATCGATTGGGTGATTAAATTTTGGGAGCAAGGACGTAAAGTAGGACTTCCAATGCCTGAGGACTTTGGGCAGTTCTACCGCGACTTTGAATGGATGGGCTTACAGCGTCACCTCAAGGTTCTCGGCATCTTTGCCAGACTCTCTCATCGCGATGGAAAAGATGGTTACCTCAAAGATATTCCATTGGTTTTGGAATACGCCATTGCTACTGCAAATCGCTACATCGAACTAAAACCCTTGGCGCGGATTTTAGAAGCTACACGGTCTCAAAAAGAATAACCGGCACATCATGATTAAGAGCAATCTTCTTCCTTGCTTTTTGCTTGCCGCGGGCAGGGGTGAACGCATGCGACCCCTGACTGACGATTTACCTAAACCCTTACTGACTATTCAGAATAAATCACTGCTTGCTTGGCACTTAGAGGCATTAGCGAACGCCGGAATCAAGAATGTTGTGATTAATCACGCTTGGCTAGGCAATAAAATTGAATCCACACTGGGATCAGGCGAACACTTTGGCCTTCAAATTCAGTACTCCCCAGAAGTTACTGCTTTAGAAACGGCGGGCGGAATCGCTAAGGCACTCCCCTTGCTTGAACCAGATGATTATTTCTTAGTCATTAATGGGGATGTCTTTAGTCCCAATTTGCCAGTGAATAAAATTCTGGAGACAACTTCCAATCTAAGAAATAACTCCAATAAACCCTTGGCTCATCTTTTCATGGTGCCAAACCCAAGCCAACATCCTCATGGCGACTTTTATCTTCAAGGAACAAGGGTCAGCTCCAATAATCCTGGGGAAGCGGAAAGACTGACCTTTTCGGGGATTGGTATCTACCACAAGGATCTTTTTAGGGATCTAGAAATAGGGAGCCCAGCCAAGCTGGCACCCCTACTCATAACGGCCATGGAGCAAAATAAAGTGTCTGGTGAAAAATATGTCGGTCCGTGGCACGATGTAGGTACACCGCAACGCTTACAAGAGCTCAATGCAGCATATGAATAAAACGGATATTTATCAGCTTCGCAGAAATGCTTTAGCAAAACAGATCTTTACCAAAACTGGTGGTGGTATTGCCGTCATTGCAACTGCGCCCGAGCTGGCCCGCAATCGCGACAGTGATTTTCCCTATCGCCATGACAGTGATTTTTTCTATCTCACAGGATTTGAAGAGCCAGAAGCAACTCTGGTGATGAAAGTCAGCGCGAGTGAAAAGAGCTATCAACTGGAGTCTCATCTATTTTGCAGGCCTAAAGATCTCGAACGAGAAATTTGGGATGGCATTCGCTTGGGGCCAGAAGCCGCGCCAGAGATTTTAGGCATAGAGTTCGCTCACAGCAATCACGAGCTTGATCAAAAAGTTGGTGAACTATTAGCCGATCAGAGCGCTATTTATGTGCGCCTAGCCGAAAGTGCAGAAGCAGATCGACGCATACGTCATTGGATGAAACAAGTGCGAGGGCAGGCTCGGAGTGGCATTAATCCACCATCAGAATTTCATGATGTTGAAGCAATCATTCATGAAATGCGTTTATTCAAAGATGCACATGAAATCGATATCATGCGGCGCGCTGCAGCGATCTCTGCACGTGCCCACATTCGTGCCATGCAAATTTGTAAGCCTGGCATGCGCGAGTATCAACTCGAAGCAGAATTGCTGCATGAGTTCCGCCAGAGTGGCGCACAGAGCGTGGCTTACAACAGTATTGTTGCTGGAGGCGCTAACTCTTGCATCCTGCACTACCGCGCAGGATCAACGGAATTACGCAGTGGCGAATTGTGTTTAATAGACGCTGGTTGTGAGTTAGATGGCTACGCCTCAGATATCACGCGCACCTTCCCGGTTAATGGAAAATTTACTGGTCCACAACGCGCTCTATATGACATTACATTAGCTGCACAAGAAGCAGCCATTGCTATGACAAAGCCGGGCAATACTTTTATGCAGCCGCATGAAGCAGCCCTGAAAGTACTCACCCAAGGCTTGCTTGATGAAAAGCTTCTCAAACTTGCAGAACTAGGCTCTCTGGAAAATGCGATTGAAACTGGCGCTTACCGTCGCTTTTATATGCACCGCACTTCTCATTGGCTTGGTATGGATGTGCATGATGTTGGCTCCTATCGCGAATCCATTGCAACGCCTCAAACAGAAAAACCTTGGCGTATTCTTAAAAGTGGCATGGTACTCACGATCGAGCCAGGTCTATATATCAGGCCTGCAGACGATATCGATGAAGCTTTTTGGAATATTGGTATCCGTATTGAAGATGATGTCGTCATCAATGACTCGGGTTGCGAGTTAATTTCACGTGGCGTACCAGTCAAAGCCGATGAAATTGAAGCCCTCATGAAGAACAGCTAGAGCATGAGTGCGAACGATTGCGACATTCTGATTCATGGTGGTGGGCCTGTTGGTCTCGCCTGTGCAGCATGGATCTTACAAAAATTTCCTGAAGCAAAACTCACGCTACTAGACCGCAATCCTATCAATGATGCCGATTTAGCAGCAGCCGATAGTAGAGGTATTGCACTTTCACATGGCAGCAAACTTTTACTAGATACGATCGATGCATGGCCTAAAGATTGTGCAGACATCCATCGTGTGCATGTCTCACAAGCCGGTCGCTTTGGTCGTGCACTGATGACTCGTGAAGAATTGAGCCAAGAGGCACTCGGTCATATTATTCGCTACCGTGATATCCACATCACGCTTCGCCAGGCCCTAAGAAATATTCAAGCAAAGAGCCCGAAGTTTGCTTGGCAGTATATCGAGGACGATAGTGCACACGTCCCCTTCAATACTAAGTGTGTGGTTCATGCTGAAGGCGGTCTCTTTAAAAAACAAGACTGGGTAGAGTCTGGTCGAGACTATGGACAATCTGCCCTTGTGGGATTAGTAGAAGTCGATGATGCCCTGCCTCATCAAGCCTGGGAGCGCTTCACCGCTGAGGGTCCATTAGCAGTATTACCAAGTCACTACGGACCTAATATTCTCAATCTCGTGTGGTGTGGTTCACCTGAGTCATCACAACAACGCTTGCAATTGAGCGATGCTGATTTCCTAAATGCATTACAAAAAGAATTTGGTTCGCGAATTGGGCGTTTCCTGAAAATTCAAGATCGTCGTTTATATGAGCTTGGTCTGAATTATCGTAAGCAAATTACAAAAGATAATGAAGTTTGGATTGGCAACGCCGCACAAACTTTGCATCCCGTTGCAGGACAAGGCTTGAACTTGGGCTTGCGAGACGCCTACTTGTTAGCTGAAAAATTAGCAGGCCTTTATTCGGGTTCAGTAGATAAAAAAACGCCAGAACACATTCATGATGCTTTGGAAAGTTATGCAAGCAGTCGCAAGATCGATAGAACCACGACCATTGGATTGACAGACTTTATGGCTAGAATATTCACCTCGAATCTCGCTCCTGTAGTCGTAGCTCGAGGACTGGCTTTATCAGCCCTTCAGTGGCTTCCACCAGTCAAAACAGCCTTAGCTCGCCAGATGATGTTTGGTAGGCGCTAAGGGGCTTAAATAGCCCTCAAAATCTACCCATTCAACGGTTGATTTGAATCAAGCAATCTGCCTAAAAAATAGGCAGATTTAACACCAACTGTGCTAAAGTGTCATGCTTTCCGCAAGACTCTCTGACTAAGCCACCCAAGCAAATACCCCATTCAATGAAGATTGGCCCGCATATCCTCGCAAATAGACTCTTTGTTGCGCCCATGGCGGGGGTAACAGATCGTCCGTTTCGTCAACTTTGCAAGAAATTGGGCGCAGGCTATGCCGTCTCTGAAATGGTGGCATCAAATGCGCTTCTCTGGAAAAGTGAAAAAACCCAACGTCGCGCAAACCACATTGGTGAGTTCAAACCCATCGCCGTCCAAATTGCAGGCGCCGATCCTGCCATGATGGCAGCAGCTGCAAGGATCAATGTCGATCATGGCGCGCAAATCATTGATATCAATATGGGATGTCCAGCCAAGAAAGTTTGTAACGTTGCCGCTGGCTCTGCATTGCTACGTGATGAGCCACTAGTGCAACAAATTTTAGAAGCAGTAGTCAATGCAGTAGGTGTTGGTCCTGATGCAGTGCCAGTAACATTAAAAATTCGTACTGGCTGGGATCGCGAACATAAGAACGCCATCGAGATCGCCCGCCTTGCAGAAAAATCTGGCATCTCGATGTTGACTGTTCATGGCCGCACGCGTGCAGACCTATACCATGGTGAGGCAGAGTATGAAACGATTACCGCTGTAAAGAACAGCGTCAAGATTCCCGTAGTTGCTAATGGCGATATCAGCAATCCAGAAAAAGCTGAGTTTGTCCTAAAAAGCACTGGTGCCGATGCCATCATGATCGGTCGTGCCGCACAAGGTCGTCCTTGGATCTTCCGCGAAATTCATCACTACCTAGAGACTGGGGGCAAGTTGCCCACACCAGAGATCAAGGAAATCCAGGGCATCATGAATGCCCACCTTTTAGACCACTACGAGTTTTACGGCGAGCATATTGGCTTGCGTACCGCCCGAAAACATATTGGCTGGTACTGCAAAGGCTTACGTGATTCACATGCTTTCCGTCAACGCATGAATACTGCAGACGACTGCAAAACCCAATTACAAATGGTCAATGATTATTTTGATGAAATGAAATCTCATTCTGACCGCCTGCTCTTTTTAGAAGCAGCGTAGTTATTTATTTTTAGTATTTAGGATTTCTAGAATTTTTATGAACAATAAGCACCCAATCAGCGAATGTATTGAAACGCAATTGCAAGGTTACCTCAATGACCTCAAGGGCACACCTCCAAATGATATCTATCAGATGGTATTGGCGGTTGTTGAAAAACCGATGCTTGAACTCGTCATGCAGCATGCGAAATACAATCAGTCTTTAGCCGCTCAATATCTTGGTATCAACCGCAATACTTTGCACAAGAAACTCGTTGAGCATCAGCTACTCAAATAATGACCTCGCCCTTTAATTACATCACCTTCTGAAAACTTATGATCCGTACAGCGCTTCTCTCCGTCTCTGATAAAAATGGCATCGTCCCTTTTGCTAAAGCACTTCATGAGCAAGGCATCAAGCTGATCTCTACTGGTGGTACAGCAAAACTTTTAGCCGAGAACAATCTACCTGTAGTCGAAGTATCTTCTTTGACTAAATTTCCTGAGATGCTTGATGGACGAGTCAAGACACTTCACCCAATGGTTCACGGCGGCTTATTGGCTCGTAGAGACTTTCCGGAACATATGGCAGCCCTTAAAGAGCATGGCATCGACACCATTGATATGTTGGTGATCAATCTCTATCCATTTAATGAGACAGTTGCTAAAGAAAGTTGTTCTTTTGAGGATGCTGTAGAGAATATCGACATTGGCGGCCCGGCTATGTTGCGGGCAGCAGCTAAAAATCATCAAGATGTGACAGTGTTGATCTCTCCAGAAGATTACGCCCCAGTATTGGCGGAAATGAAAGCCAATAAGAATGTGGTTTCCTATAAAACCAATTTAGCCTTGGCTAAAAAAGTATTTGCACATACTGCGCAATATGACGGTGCAATCGCTAATTATCTCTCCGCACTAGGTGATGACCTAGATCACAAAGTACGCTCTGCCTATCCAGAAACTTTGCACCTTGCTTTTGAAAAGGTGCAAGAGATGCGTTACGGTGAAAATCCACATCAATCTGCAGCGTTCTACAAAGACATCTATCCAGTAGGTGGCGCGCTTGCAAACTATAAGCAGTTACAAGGCAAAGAACTCTCTTACAACAATATTGCTGACGCAGACTCTGCTTGGGAGTGTGTCAAGAGTTTCACAGGCAATGTTGGCGGTGCTGCAGCCTGCGTCATCATCAAGCACGCTAACCCCTGTGGTGTAGCTGTAGGCGCTACAGCACTTGAGGCGTATCAAAAAGCATTTAAAACCGATCCAAGCTCAGCCTTTGGCGGCATCATTGCCTTCAACATTCCTTGTGATGGCGCTGCAGCCCAAGAGATCTCCAAACAATTTGTAGAGGTATTGATTGCTCCGAGCTTTAGTGATGAAGCTAAAGCTATCTTTGCCGCTAAACAGAATGTTCGTCTTTTAGAGATTCCACTTGGTACTGCATTTAATACTTTTGACTTTAAGCGAGTTGGTGGTGGCTTATTGGTTCAATCGCCAGATGCAAAAAATGTGCTGCAAAATGAAATGCGCGTTGTTAGCCAGAGACAACCTACCCCGAGCGAAATGAATGACATGATGTTTGCATGGCGTGTCGCGAAGTTTGTGAAATCCAATGCCATCGTGTATTGCGCTAACGGTATGACTCTCGGTATTGGCGCCGGCCAAATGAGTCGTGTTGACTCTGCTCGCATGGCGAGTATTAAAGCTGAAAACGCTGGCTTGAGCCTGAAAGGCTCTGCAGTAGCAAGTGATGCCTTCTTTCCATTCCGCGATGGTTTGGATGTAGTGGTGAATGGTGGCGCGAGCTGCGCCATTCAGCCAGGTGGCAGTATGCGTGATGATGAAATCATTGCAGCAGCAAACGAGCATGGCATTGCCATGATCTTTACTGGCACGCGTCACTTCCGTCATTAAGAACTCATGCGCTGGATTGGAATCGACCCAGGTTTACGTACCACCGGTTTTGGTGTCATCGATGTAGATGGCCAAAAACTCACTTATGTAGCATCGGGAACAATTGAGAGCGGCGATCCCGCTAAAGGTCTACCAGAGCGCTTAGGCGCTCTCTATGCCGGCGTTAAAGAAGTGCTAGAAACCTATCGTCCAGAATCTGCTGCGATTGAAGAAGTCTTCCTCAATGTCAATCCACGGTCAACACTGATGTTGGGTCAAGCAAGGGGTGCTGTGATTGCTGCCCTCGTTTCAGAAAAACTTCCCGTTGCTGAATACAGCGCACTTCGAGTGAAACAAGCGATTGTGGGCACAGGCCGTGCAGCCAAACCGCAAGTACAAGAAATGGTGAAGCGCCTCCTGAGATTAAATCGCGCCCCTGGTACTGATGCATCTGATGCATTGGGGGTTGCCATCTGCGCCGCTCATCATGCGCAGATTCCGAGAGCCATTACAGCGGCGTTGATCCCCAAAAAACGTAGCAAGTAAAAATACCCATCACAGGTTAAGATCTCTACATGATTGGTCGCATTCAAGGCATCCTCGTTTCAGTTCACCCACCTCGCCTCTTGGTAGATTGCCAAGGTATTGGCTATGAAGTGGATGTGCCAATGAGCACTTTGTATCAATTACCCCAGGCGGGTCAAAAAATTACCCTTCTCACCCACTTCCAAGTTCGTGAAGATGCTCAGCAGCTTTTTGGTTTTGCGACTGAGACCGAGCGTGAGGCATTTAGACAACTCATCAAGATTAGCGGCGTTGGCTCTAGAACTGCATTAGCCGTTCTCTCAGGCATGAGCGTGAATGAATTGGCCCAAGCAATCGCTCTTCAAGAGGCAGGTCGCCTCACTCAAGTTCCTGGCATTGGTAAGAAAACTGCTGAAAGACTTTGTTTAGAGCTGAAAGGTAAATTAGCTCCAGACTTAGGCATTACCGCTGGCAAGCCTCAAGCATTAGATGCCAATAGCGAAGTGCTGCAAGCGCTCTTGGCGCTAGGCTACTCAGAAAAAGAAGCGCTCTTGGCTCTCAAGCAAATTCCACCAGATACCAATGTATCGGATGGTATCCGTATGGGCTTAAAGTATTTATCTAAAGCCTAAATAGCCAAACAGCACTAAACTCGTAGCATGGCAATTCATACAGACGACCTCAGTTCTATTCCAGAAGATTTACCTGAAGGCAATGACCGCATTGTTAGTGGGGCTGCCGGTAATTCTGAAGCTGTCTTTGAAAGAGCTCTGCGACCAAAACAACTCGACGAGTACGTTGGTCAGACAAAAGCACGCGCCCAATTAGAAATTTTTATTAGTGCTACGAGGGCACGCCAGGAAGCTCTTGATCACGTTCTTTTATTTGGGCCTCCAGGCCTTGGTAAAACTACTCTAGCCCATATCATCGCTAGAGAGCTTGGTGTGAACTTGCGCCAAACTAGCGGCCCAGTCCTTGATAGACCTGGTGATCTCGCTGCTTTACTAACCAATTTAGAAGCCAACGATGTACTCTTTATTGATGAGATTCATAGACTTTCGCCGGTCGTAGAAGAGATTCTGTATCCAGCGCTTGAGGACTACAGCCTTGACATCATGATTGGCGAAGGGCCTGCAGCACGTAGCGTCAAGATTGATCTCAAGCCATTTACTTTGATTGGCGCAACAACTCGTGCCGGTATGCTGACGAATCCCTTACGTGATCGCTTTGGGATTGTGGCAAGACTTGAGTTCTACACTACCGAAGAACTTACCAAAATTATTAATCGCTCAGCCAGCTTACTCAAAGCAGATATCGATCCCGAAGGATCTATCGAGATTGCAAAGCGGGCGCGCGGCACACCCCGCATTGCCAACCGCCTACTACGCCGTGTACGCGACTACGCGGAAGTAAAAGGTACCGGCACCATTACTAAAGCCATGGCTGATGCCGCATTAAAAATGCTTGATGTAGATCCGAGCGGCTTTGATGTGATGGATAGAAAATTACTCGAAGCCATTTTGCACAAATTTGATGGCGGCCCAGTGGGTATCGATAACTTAGCGGCAGCGATTGGCGAAGAGCGCGACACCATTGAGGATGTTTTGGAGCCTTATTTAATCCAACAGGGCTATCTCCAAAGAACTTCGCGTGGCCGAGTGGCAACTCGTCAGGCGTATGAGCACTTTGGTTTGACGCCGCCCAGCAGTAGTGCTAGCTTAGATTTATAAAGTAATTCTTTTTAGCCAGAAATCAAGTCGGCATAAGCAATGCATTGCCACTGGCTGGCTATCTTTTTCCAAACGCTAAGTCGCGGAGAATAGTCAGGTGAGAGCTCTTTACCATCGCGATACTCTAATGCTGCAATCCAAAAACTAACAATCAGCGTATCTTCTGCCTCAGTTACCTTAAAGTCCTTGAACTTCACAGGACCAAGATTCATTTCCTTCATCAAGCGCATTGCACTTGCTTTGTCACAAGCGCCTTGAGAGCTAACGAATTGACACTCTGGTGCAAGCATTTGGTCTAACGCTTGCCAGTTCTTATCCTGAATCAACTGAACGGAAAGCCGTTCTAGCTTTTCCGCCTCTAATTCAATTGCCCTCTGATGGGTCATTTCTCCAGTCATGGAGTAAGAGTCACTTTCGCAAACTTACGCTTACCAACTTGTACAACGTAAGTACCCGCCTCAATCTTTGCCTGTTTATCAGACACAGTTGCGCCATCAATTTTCACACCGTTTTGCTCGACGTTGCGCATCGCCTCCGAGGTGGAAGGGGCTAGGCCAGCAGCCTTTAGTAAGCTAGCGATTCCCATTGGAGCTCCCGCAAGATTGACTTCTGGAATATCATCGGGCACCCCACCTTTAGCGCGGTGATTAAAGTCTTCCAAGGCTTTTTCTGCGGCTGCTTGTGAATGAAAGCGTGCGACGATTTCTTGTGCGAGTAGTACCTTGCAATCTTTTGGATTTCGACCAGCAGCTACTTCTTGCTTCATGAGATCAATTTCAGACATTGGGCGAAATGACAGTAGCGTGAAGTAATCCCACATCAAATCATCTGAAATACTCAAGAGCTTGCCGAACATATTATTTGCAGGCTCACTGATGCCAATGTAGTTACCTTTGGACTTACTCATCTTTTCTACGCCATCAAGGCCAACCAAGAGCGGCATGGTCAAAATACATTGGGGCTCTTGGCCATACTCACGTTGAAGTTCACGGCCAACTAAGAGATTAAATTTTTGGTCAGTACCGCCGAGCTCTAAATCACTCTTGAGTGCAACAGAGTCATAGCCTTGCATGAGTGGATACAAAAACTCATGAATAGAAATGGGTACGCCATTACGGTAGCGTTTTGTAAAGTCGTCACGCTCTAACATTCTGGCAACAGTATGTTTAGCGGCCAACTGAATCATGCCACGTGCGCCAAGGGGATCACACCACTCGCTGTTATAACGCACTTCTGTTTTGGCAGGATCAAGAACCATGCTCGCTTGGCGGTAGTAAGTTTCTGCGTTGACCGCAATCTCTTCAGCAGTCAATGGAGGACGAGTGGCATTACGACCAGATGGATCACCAATCATGCTGGTGAAATCACCGATCAAGAAAATGACTGTATGTCCTAAATCTTGTAACTGGCGCAATTTGTTCAAAACAACCGTGTGCCCCAAATGAATATCGGGAGCAGTAGGATCTAAACCTAATTTAATTCGTAGGGGGGTCTTGGTGGCCTGGCTACGGGCGAGTTTTTGGACCCAGTCTGTCTCAACCAATAACTCATCACAGCCACGTTTAGTGACTTCAAGCGCCGCAAAGACTTCAGGGGTCAAAGGATATTTTTGTTCTGGTTTAGCCGTCATGCTGATTCGGATAAATGTTTCAGTTAAATTAGTATTGAGATTGCTAAAGCATAATTGTCGCATCACTGAGAGTTAAACTCGGAACCCTATGACCCAGCGCCTTTCCCTCTACATCGGCCTCATGTCTGGCACCAGCCTAGATGGGATAGATGCTGTTTTGGCCAAAGTTGGGCCTAAGGGAGAAGCAAGCACAATAGAGGCTGTCAGCACCCCCTTTAGCCCCGAACTACGCAAAGCCTTATTTGAGCTTCAAAGCCCCGGCCCCAATGAGCTTCATCGCGAAAAACAGGCAGGCAATGCCCTAGCTTTAGCTTATGCAGAAGCGGTTCGTCAGCTTCTGAAACGGGCTAACTTACAAGCTGCCGATGTTTCTGCGATCGGTGCCCATGGTCAAACTATTCGCCATCAGCCCCATTTGGGCGAATTGGCTTACACACATCAAACATTAAACCCAGCCCTCTTGGCAGAAAAAACGGGTATCGATGTCATCGCAGATTTCAGAAGTCGTGACTTAGCTGCTGGCGGACATGGCGCTCCACTAGTTCCAGCTTTTCATGCGCAGCAATTTGTAGAAGATAAAAATTTAGCCATTCTTAATATTGGCGGTATTGCCAATCTCACATTACTTCCGAATGATGGGGTAGTTACTGGTTTTGATTGCGGTCCCGGCAATATGTTGATGGATGCTTGGATACATGAACATCAAGGAAATACTTTTGACGAGAATGGTAGCTGGGCACTGCAAGGAAAAGTCAATGAAGCGCTGCTAGCAAAGATGTTGTCCGACCCCTTCTTTTCCAAAGTGCCACCAAAAAGTACTGGGAGAGATGATTTTCATCTTGCTTGGTTACAAGAAAAAATCGGAAAAGATAATCATCACGCCGAAGATGTACAAGCCACACTATTGCACCTGACAGCCCATTCAGTGCTAGAGGCTTTAGTGCGTCATGCTCCGCAAACCCAGAAGCTGATTGTCTGTGGAGGCGGTGCCCAAAATAAAGCCTTGATGAATTTGTTCAAAGTCAAAGCACAACATCTCTTTAAGCAAGCTTTAGAAATTACAACCAGTGATTCTGCAGGCATTGATCCACAACAAGTTGAAGGCTTAGCTTTTGCTTGGCTTGCATGGGCCCATAAAGAAAAACGGCCAGCAAATCTGCCAGCCGTTACGGGAGCGAAGGGTCCTAGAATTCTAGGCGCTTGCTATCCTGCGTAGTGAATACCTTTAAGCAGAGAAAGAAGATCCACAGCCACAAGTAGTTTGAGCATTTGGGTTCTTAATTACAAATTGTGATCCGTTGATATCTTCTTTGTAATCAATCTCAGCACCAACTAAGTACTGGAAGCTCATTGAATCAACTAAAAGGGTAACGCCATTCTTCTCAAAGAGGGTGTCATCTTCATTTACAGCATCATCAAATGTGAAGCCATACTGAAAACCTGAGCAGCCACCGCCTTGAACGAATACGCGCAACTTCAACTCTGGGTTACCTTCCTCAGCGATCAAGTCAGCCACTTTTGCAGCAGCGCTGTCCGTAAACACCAATGGAGTTGGTGGCTCGGCTAAGTCTTGTGCGGGTTGGGCAGTTTCTTGGGCAGCTAATTGGGTCATGGTTCACTCCTAAATCAAAAGGCAATACTGACATTCTAGGCTTTAAATGCCTAGCTTGCACAAGGGTCTTTATGGTGATACAGCAATCTGGGTAAGGCCTGTAGTTTCAGGCAGGCCAAACATCAAGTTCATACATTGCACGCCTTGGCCAGAAGCACCCTTCACCAAATTGTCTTCTACCACCAAAATGACCAAAGTATCGCCATCACCGGGACGATGGATTGCAATCCGAATGCCATTACTTCCCCGCACAGAGCGTGTCTCCGGATGACTGCCAGCTGGCATGACATCCACAAAGGGCTCGCCCTTGTAGAAGTCTTCGTAGAGCTTTTGGTAATCAAGGCCCTTACCAGCATCTGTTAAACGCACGTACAAAGTCGAATGAATTCCCCTCACCATTGGGGTGAGATGCGGTACAAATGTCAGACCAATCTGATCATGACCTGCGATGGCTTTTAGGCCTTGCACGATTTCAGGGAGGTGGCGATGACCTTTAACACCGTATGCCTTGAAGTTGTCACTCGCCTCAGATAGCAAGGTGCCAATCTCGGCTTTACGTCCTGCACCTGAAGTTCCAGATTTCGAGTCCGAAATAATGTGGTTGCCATCAATCAATTGCTTACCACCAGTGGATTTTGGTGAAAGCAATGGTGCAAGACCCAACTGCACAGAAGTAGGATAGCAACCAGCAAGACCAACAACACGTGCCTTTTTAATCGCATCACGATTAATCTCTGCCAAACCATAAACGGCCTCAGCCAAAATGTCTGGGCAGCTATGCTCCATGCCATACCATTTGGCAAATTCTTTGACGTCTTTTAAACGGAAGTCTGCTGCAAGATCCAAAATCTTGACATTATTTGCGAGCAGCTCTTTTGCCTGCGCCATCGCAACACCATGCGGGGTTGCAAAGAAAACGACATCACATTCATTTAACTTGGCTTCATCTGGCGTCGTAAATTTCAAATCAACACGACCGCGCAGGGATGGGAACATCTCAGCTA
The DNA here is from genome assembly GCF_018688095.1 of Polynucleobacter sp. AP-Titi-500A-B4. Lineage (NCBI taxonomy): Bacteria > Pseudomonadati > Pseudomonadota > Betaproteobacteria > Burkholderiales > Burkholderiaceae > Polynucleobacter > Polynucleobacter sp. AP-Titi-500A-B4. The sequence continues at coordinate 1,867,416 of NZ_CP061311.1, forward strand.
CCGGCATGCCAGCTTCTGTACGAGAGGTAATGGCAACAATCATGACTTCGGGATGCTGCGCCAACAGACGCAACAACTCCACCCCGGTATATCCAGTGCCCCCAACAATGCCAACCTTAATCATGTTTTTCTCCAAAATACCGACTACGAGAAGTTTTTAAACAAACCTCACAATACCTCAATTGTAGAAACAAAAAGGGTCGCTTGCGCGACCCTTTCGATAAAACTTAAGCGACTGAAAGAATTAGCGCTTGCTGAACTGCTTACGACGACGCGCGCCGTGCAGACCAACTTTTTTACGCTCAACTTCACGAGCATCGCGAGTTACCAAACCTGCTTTAGACAGAGTTGGCTTCAAAGCGTTGTCGTAGTCGATCAATGCACGAGTGACACCGTGACGAACAGCACCAGCTTGGCCAGTTTCACCACCACCAGAAACGTTTACTTTGATATCAAAGGTCGTTAAGTGGGCTGTGAGAGCCAAAGGCTGACGAGCAATCATGCGTGATGTTTCACGAGCAAAATAAGCATCGATAGGCTTACCATTAACAGTAATTTCGCCTTTGCCTGATTTAATAAATACGCGCGCAACAGAACTCTTGCGGCGACCTGTACCGTAATTCCAATTTCCGTAATTAATAGCCATTTGGTTTCCTTAAATCTCTAACGCTTTAGGCTGTTGAGCCGTATGCGGATGATTAGCGTCGCCATAGACTTTTAATTTCTTGATCATGGCATAGCCTAGTGGGCCTTTTGGCAACATACCTTTCACAGCCTTCTCCAACGCACGACCTGGGAAACGGTCTTGCATCTTGTCGAAGTTAGTCGAGCTAATACCACCCGGGTATCCGCTGTGACGGTAATAAATCTTATTCAAGCCTTTTGTGCCTGTGACACGCAGCTTAGATGAATTGATGACGACGATAAAGTCGCCAGTATCAACGTGTGGTGTGAATTCAGGCTTGTGCTTGCCGCGTAGACGGTGTGCCACTTCACTGGCGACACGACCGAGGACTTTGTCCGTAGCGTCAATCACGAACCATTCACGCTTTACCTCATGGGATTTTGCGGAAAAAGTTTTCATGATTTCTCAAATTGTTATAGTCAAAAAATTACCCCAATCAAATTACGTCCACCTTGGCCCTGCTTATGTTTGCAAGCTCGCAGATTCTGCAATCTAACTGGTACAACAAATTACCGCTGACTGGTTCGGTAATTCAGTAAAGCCTTGAATTGTAACCCAAAAAAAACCCAGGAACGAGTCCTGGGCTGGAATCCACCTATGTTTGGGTGGAGGAGACACTGGGAGGTAAGTCGCAGTCTTATACAAGACTGACTACCAATATGGGTATTCTACACAAGATTTATGGTGCAATGCAAGAAAATTGACCAAAATCAATTTTTTGACGTTTTTTAACCCTATCTTGAGGTGAATATTAAATTACGAAAATTGGTAAACTATTGAAAATATTGATTAATTTAGTAAGTTAGGGGTCACTAATATGGAATGTCGAGTTTCTTGGTTGGGTAATGGCGGCATGGCTTTTTCAGCAGAAACCGGCAGCGGACATCTCGTTAACATGGATGGCGCGCCAGAAGCGGGCGGCAGAAACCTAGCCCCAAGGCCAATGGAGCTACTTTTGGCTGGCGCTGGCGGCTGCTCAGCATTCGATGTGGTTTTAATCCTACAAAGGGCTCGCCAAGCTGTCACAGCCTGCGATGTCGCCCTGCAAGCAGAAAGAGCCTCTGAAGATCCCAAAGTCTTCACCAAGATCAATTTGCACTTCACTGTCAAAGGGAAGGGTCTTGATCAAGCCAAGGTAGATCGTGCCGTTAAGCTTTCCCATGAGAAATATTGCTCAGCAACCACCATGCTGGCAAAAACGGCTGAGCTGACTTACAGCGTTGAAGTCATTTCGGAATAAGTGCAGAGTCAATCGATAAGCCGGATTCTGTCGCCTAGATTCGCATCTAGGGGCAATCATTCCTCTAGGCCGTTAGTTACCTAACGGCTCAAGCTCCCTACCCGCAGACTCAGCGGGACGCCTCATCGTCTGCATACTTGGGATTGCTCCAGGTGGAGGTTACCGCGTTTCACCGTAACTAAATACGCTCGTCTCTGTGGCCCTATTCCTCACGTCACCGTGGATGGCCGTTAGCCATCACCCTACCCTATGGAGTCCGGACTTTCCTCCCCCTCAATAAAGAGGCGGCGATTGCCTAATTGACTCTGCGCCTGCAGTCTAACGCAGACGGGGCAAATTGGCTTGTGAAACGTAATATTGAAATTAAATCAAAGACCAGGCAATGGTTTCGCCTGCACGCAAGGGGACGATGGTGTCATTACCCAAGGGTAATTCAGCAGGGATGCTTTGTGCTTTTTTAGAGAGCGTAATTTTTTTAGTATTACGCGTTAAAGCATAAAAATCGGGGCCATAGAAACTAGCGAAGCCCTCCAATTTATCCAAGCTACCAACACTCTCAAATGCTTCTGCATACAAGCCCAAAGCATTGAAGGCGCTGTAGCAGCCAGCACAACCACATGCAGCTTCTTTAGCACCCTTGGCGTGTGGCGCACTATCGGTACCCAAGAAGAATCGGGGGTTACCACTCGTAGCAGCCTCTAGTAATGCAACACGATGCACTTCACGCTTAAGGACTGGTAAGCAATAGTTATGCGGACGAATACCGCCAGCAAAAATGGCATTGCGATTCATCAGCAAATGCTGTGGAGTGAGCGTGGCAGCAATCGTATTTTTTCCACCAGTAGAGGCATCGCGTACATAGTGTGCTGCTTGCTTGGTGGTAATGTGTTCGAACACAATTTTGAGCTCAGGAAAGTCTTTGCGTAAAGGCTCAAGGACCTGATCAATAAATACTGCCTCACGATCAAAGATATCGATATCTGCATGCGTCACTTCACCATGCACTAACAATGGCATTCCGACTGTTTGCATTGCTTCTAATGCTTTATAACAATGCTTGATATCACTCACGCCTGCATCGCTATTCGTTGTGGCACCCGCTGGATATAGCTTGAATCCAACGATACCCTCAGCCTTTGCTTTGCGCACTTCATCTGCAGTAGTGTTATCAGTCAAATACAGAGTCATTAATGGCGTAAAACTACTGATACCTAATGCCTTCAAATTCGATTCGATGCGGGATTGATAGGCCTTCGCTAACTCTACTGTTGTAATAGGCGGCTTCAAATTCGGCATGATAATTGCGCGTGCAAATTGACGAGCAGTGTCAGTCAATACATCTTTCATTACCGCACCATCACGAATATGCAGATGCCAATCATCTGGCTGAATCAATTCAAGTTGTGTTGGATTATTCGACATATTATTTATTAAGCAAAATGATGCGGAAATCATTCACATTCGTAAGTGTAGGACCAGTTTCCACTAAAGCGCCTAATTCTGCAAAGAAGCCGTAACAATCATGCGCCGCTAAGAATGTTTCTGGAATCAAACTCTGAGATTGACCCGCTTTGCGCATCAGTCCATCAAACCAAGCACCTGCATTTTTTTCGCTGCCATCAATTCCATCGGTGTCAGCTGCTAAAGCCGCAATTGTTGGCATATCTGAACTGGCGGCAAAGAGAGAAAGTAAATATTCGCTACAACGACCACCGCGACCTTTAATACCCGCAGGAATAGTTACGGTACATTCCCCACCAGAAATCAGGGCCAGGGGCTTGGTATCTTTAGCTAAATACTCACGAGCCAATGCGGCCTGAGCAATTCCAACTTCTTGTGCCTCACCCGTAATCGTGTCACCCAAAACGATCGGCTCATACCCTTGAGAACGAACATAGTCTGCTGCAGCTTCCAAACTTTTATATGCCGTTGCAATCACATGATTGGCTACCTGCGCATCCACTAGATCAATATCTTTCAATGTCTCCGGCCTGTCTCCAGCCACACCTTGTTTGAGATGACTCAAAACGGATGCAGGAATAGCGTCTTGGCCTAAGCGATATTTAGATAAGATATTCAGGGCATCTAAATAGGTAGAGTAGTCGGCCGCACAGGGACCGCTAGCAATATCTGCTGGAGAATCTCCTGTCACATCTGAAATCAACAAAGCCTCAACCCGTGCACCACGTGCAATTGCTACTCTTGCCAAGTTGCCGCCTAAGACTGCAGATAAATGTTTACGTACTACATTCATTTCCTCAATCGGAGCACCGCTACGCAATAGTGCCTCAGTAGTTTTGCGCATATCCTCAATTGAGATACCTTCAACTGGAAGGGTTAGCAGACTAGAGCCTCCACCTGAGACTAGAGCAATTAACACATCACCTGCTTGTAGTTGTTTCGTTAAGGCGAGCACTTCCTTGGCGCCGTCCATGCCAGCTTGATCTGGCACAGGATGGCCAGCTTCCACAATCTTGATCTGCGATGTTGGAGAACGATGGCCGTAGCGGGTTAGTACAACACCCTCAATCTTGATCTTTGGCCAACTTTCTTTAGCGTAAGACTCCAATGCACTTGCCATAGATGCACTTGCCTTGCCAGCACCAACTACCAGGCACTTACCTTGCGGCTCTTGCCCAGGCGGAAAAATTTTTGCCAAGTATTGAGGAACAATGACTTGCGGATCCGCCACGGCAACTGCAGCCGCAAAGGCATTTTTCAGAATGGCCTCAGTGTTGACTGATGGGTTATTTGGCTGCGTCATCAAGCTATTCTAATCAAGTGCGGCACGTTCTTGCATTTGCCACATTTCCGCATACCTACCTTTGGCCATAAGCAACTCAAGATGGGTACCCCGCTCCACAATCTGACCATGATCCATCACCAAGATTTGGTCGGCATGAATAATGGTTGAAAGTCGATGCGCAATAATCAAGGTAGTTCGATTTTTCGCCAAACTCAATAACTCTTCCTGAAACGCTCTTTCTGTTTTGGAATCTAAGGCCGAAGTAGCTTCATCGAAAATTAACATCGCTGGCTTTTTAAGCAAGGTTCTCGCTATAGCCACGCGCTGTTTCTCGCCACCCGATAACTTCAAACCCCTTTCGCCAACCTGAGTGTCATAGCCATCCGGCAAGCGCTTAATAAAACCATCGATTTGTGCTGCTCTAGCGGCTTCTTGCACCTCTTCCATTGTTGCCGAAGGATCGCCATAGGCAATGTTGTAACCAATGGTGTCATTAAATAGCACTGTATCTTGCGGGACGATGCCAATGGCTTTGCGCAAACTAGCCTGAGTCACATCTTGAATATTTTGACCATCAATCAGAATCTTTCCAGACTGTACATCGTAAAAACGAAAAAGTAATCGAGCTAAGGTGCTCTTACCTGCGCCGCTTTGACCCACCACTGCAGTAATGGTGCCTGCGGGGATATTAAAACTGACATCGTGCAGAATTTCCCGCTTCGCTTCGTAATGAAAAGAGACATTCTCAAACCGAACATCGGGCCCATGGCCATAATTATGAACTTGCAATAGATGGGCATTCGGTGAATCGGCAATCTCTTTATCAGTATTGAGCAATGAAAACATTCGTTCCATGTCCGTGAGAGACTGTTTGATCTCGCGATAAATCACACCCAAGAAATTGAGTGGAATATATAGCTGAATCATTAAAGTATTCACCAACACAAGGTCACCTAGGGTCATGGTGCCATCTACTACCCCGAGCGTAGCGCGCCACAAAATTAAAACCAGGCCAATAGCGATGATTGTTTGCTGGCCAAAGTTGAGAACTGCTAAAGATTTTTGCGACTTAATAGCAGCGGCCTGGTAGCGCACTAAATTTTTGTCGTAACGACTAGCTTCAAAAGCCTCATTACCAAAATACTTCACTGTCTCAAAATTTAATAAAGAATCAATTGCTTTCTGATTCGCCTTTGAATCCATCTCATTCATGGTCTTGCGAAAATGGGTGCGCCACTCCGTTACTACTACAGTAAATACGATATAAAAAATCAATGCACATAAGGTAATTGCTGCAAACCAAATATCATATGAGTAAGCCAAATAGCCCAACACCAGAATGAACTCAACAAGCGTTGGTAGGATGCTATAGAGCGAATAAGAAATCAGTGACTGAATACCGCGAGTGCCACGTTCAATATCTCTACTGACACCTCCAGTTTGACGAGCCAGGTGAAAGCTCAGCGCCAAAGCATGTAAATGCTCAAAGACCTGGAGAGCGACTTTGCGGACAGCATTTTGGGTCACCCTAGCGAAGAGAAACTCACGCAACTCAGCAAATAAGGAGGCAGCCATTCGGAGGAGCCCGTAAGCCAGAATGAGCCCTACTGGAACTACCAGTAAGACTTGTGGGGAATCTGCCCTGAGGTTTAAATCATCAATTAAACGTTTCAGCAAGATAGGGATACCTAGATTGGTAACCTTAGCAGCAACCAAACAGGCTAGAGCAATCGCAACTCTAAATTTATATTCCAGTAGATAGGGAATTAAATCGCGAATGACCTTCCAGTCACTTCCCTGTAAAGGCTTGGCATCTGTACTGCCGTGATGGTGTCCCGATGAATGTCTCATCGTTCTATCTTATTCGCTTCTCGCTCAGTTCGCTGAAAATAATTTGAGAATTGCTTCGCCATTACTTCGTGAAAAACATTTCTTGGCAGCCTCTTGAAATGGTAACCACTCATAAGCTACATGCTCTCTTGGAGCTAGTGTGACTTGAGTATTCTCTGGCACTTGTAACGCAAACCAATGTTCAGTATTTTTGGTAACGCCTGGCGCATATCGAAAACGCCACTCTGGATAAATTTCGTATTCGATTTGGTGGTGCAGATTACGAAGTGCACCTGTTGGCAGTTGAGCAACAGCAATGCCCGTTTCCTCAAAAACCTCACGTGTTGCTGCTAATGCTAGATCCTCATCTAGAGCATCTAAGCTACCAGTTACCGATTGCCAAAAACCTATGCGATCAGCGCGCTCTATCAACAAAACATCCCTATTCGATTTGTAGATAACTACTAAAACCGAGATAGGAATTTTCAAGATTGCTACGACTTCAGTTGTATTAAGCAGCAGGTGCGGCTTGGCGCAAACGAATATGCAACTCACGCAACTGGCGCTCATCCACTGGGCTAGGAGCCTGAGTCAATAAGCACTGCGCACGCTGTGTTTTAGGGAAGGCAATCACATCGCGAATCGATTCAGCGCCGGTCATCATAGTCACGATACGATCCAAGCCAAACGCAATACCGCCATGAGGAGGTGCGCCGTATTGGAGCGCATCTAACAAGAAGCCAAATTTCGCTTGCGCTTCTTCCGGACCAATCTTCAGTGCACGAAATACCTGACTTTGAACTGCCTCTTGGTGAATACGGACTGAGCCGCCACCGATTTCACTACCATTCAAAACCATGTCATAGGCCTTAGCCAAGCACTTGCCTGGATCCGTTTCCAGATATTTCATGTGCTCATCTTTAGGGCTGGTGAACGGATGATGGCAGGCAACCCAACGGGCTTCACCTTCATCGTAATCAAACATTGGGAAATCAACTACCCACAATGGCTTCCAACCTTCTGTAAAGAGACCGTGCGCTTTACCCCAAGCAGAGTGTCCAATACGTAAACGCAAATTACCGATCGCATCATTCACCACTTTTTCTTTATCAGCACCGAAGAAAATAATATCGCCATCTTTAGCGCCAGTGCGCTTTAAGATGCCTTCAATCGCCGCATCATGCAAGTTTTTCACGATTGGTGACTGCAAACCATTGCGGCCTTCTGCAACAGAGTTCACCTTGATCCAAGCTAAGCCTTTAGCGCCGTAGATGCTCACAAACTGAGTGTAGTCATCGATTTCGCTACGGCTGATCTCTGCGCCACCCGGCACGCACAAACCAACAACACGACCACCTTCTTGATTGGCTGCGCCTGAGAACACCTTGAAATCAACGTCTTTCATTAAATCGGTCAACTCAGTGAACTCAAAGTTCACGCGTAAGTCCGGCTTATCGGAACCAAAACGTGCCATCCCTTCTGAATAAGGCATGGTTGGGAATGGATTCGGCAATTCCACATTCATGGTTTTCTTGAAGATATGACGAATCATGTTTTCAAAGAGATCACGAATTTCAATTTCGCTTAAGAAAGCAGTTTCACAGTCGATCTGAGTAAATTCTGGTTGGCGATCTGCACGCAAATCTTCATCACGGAAGCACTTCGTGATTTGGTAGTAACGATCAAAACCTGCCACCATCAACAACTGCTTAAATAACTGGGGGGATTGTGGCAAGGCAAAGAATTGGCCATCATGCACACGTGATGGAACTAAATAGTCACGTGCACCTTCTGGTGTGCTCTTCGTGAGCATTGGCGTTTCAATATCAATAAAGCCAGCATCGTCTAGATAACGACGGCACTCCATTGCAACGTTATAACGTAAACGCAAATTCTTTTGCATCTGTGGACGACGCAAGTCTAATACGCGATGAGTCAAGCGAGTAGTCTCGGAAAGATTCTCATCATCAATCTGAAATGGCGGGGTAATAGAGGCATTCACAATAACTAAGTTGTGGCACAAAATTTCTACCTTGCCACTAACCAAATCAGTGTTCTCAGTACCAGCAGGGCGGGCACGCACCAAACCTTTAATCTGAATACAGAACTCATTACGGACTTGCTCTGCAAGCGCAAACATCTCTGGACGATCAGGATCGCACACTACCTGAACAAAACCTTCGCGATCACGCAAGTCAATAAAGATCACGCCTCCATGGTCACGACGGCGATTAACCCAGCCTGAGAGTGTGACCTCTTGACCAATCAGTGAATCGGTTACTTGGCCGCAAGTATGGCTACGCATTGACATAACAATTTCCTAAAAATCAAAAATGGTGTGGTGAGTCTTGTGAAGGCAGACCACTAGAATTATTTGGCGGAACAGAGCCCATCGAAACAATATGTTTCAAAGCCTCTTCGACACTCATATCTAGCTCAATCGTTTGCGCACGAGGCACGATCATAAAAAAGCCAGAGGTAGGGTTTGGAGTAGTTGGCAAGAACACGTTGACGTAGTCTTCGCCCAACTTAGCAGCCACTTCTTTTGCGGGTGTTCCAGTTTGAAATGCAATCACCCAAGAATCCGCATGTGGATAACGAATCAAGAGGGCTTTACTAAAGGCTTGCCCGCTTCCTGAAAACAATGTGGATGAAACTTGCTGCACGCTGGAGTAAATGGAGCGCACGATTGGAATGCGATTGATCTGCTTATTCCACATCCGAATCCACCACTGTCCAGCAAAGCTGATGGCCACTAAGCCAGTGAACATGATGACCGCAATCACGATCAAAATACCAACCCCTGGAAGATCACGGAAATGCTGAACGTCCACCGCAGCATCGTGCGGAAGCACCATGATGATGGCGTGCATCACCGATCCAAACACACCGTCGAGCAAACCCAAGCCCCAGGCAATCACCCAAACAGTGATTGACAATGGAGCCCAAACCAAGATGCCAGCGATAAAGTATTTTTTCATGTGTTCTGCCTAACCCGCTATTTTAGCGGTTTAGGAGCCAATCAGCGAGAGACTAATAAATGCCAAGGCTGATGATCAAAATTCCAGCTAAAAAACCACCAGCAAAGAGTAAAGCCCCTGAAATTAGGCGGTGGGTACGTCTTTCTTGGAGTAAAAGGGCTTTTAAGACCTCTAATTCGCCACTTTCTCCCTTTTTTTGCTGTGAACTAGCTTTAGCCAGGCTGTCAGCAATCAAGCGGGGTAAGGTTGGCAGAATCTTGGCCCACATTGGAGCTTCGGCCTTTAAGCCATCAATCAAGCCGCGCCAACCCAGTTGTTTATCTACCCATTTCTCCAATATTGGCTTGGCTGTTTTCCAAAGATCCAAATCTGGATCCAGCTGACGCGCTAAGCCCTCTACATTCAAGAGCGTTTTTTGTAGCAAGGTTAATTGAGGCTGTATTTCGACCTTAAAGCGACGTGAAGTCTGAAATAGACGCATCAATACGATGCCTAGAGAAATCTCTTTGAGTGGGCGATCAAAGTAGGGCTCACAAACCGATCGTATAGCCCCCTCTAATTCCTCTACCCGAGTATTCTCTGGCACCCAGCCAGATTCGATATGCAGTTCAGCAACACGGCGGTAATCACGATTAAAGAATGCCAAGAAGTTCAGTGCTAAATAATTTTTATCAGATTCGCTCAGTGCGCCAACGATTCCAAAATCTAAAGAAATAAAGCGGCCAAAGGTTTCTGGCTCCAAGCTAATCATGATGTTTCCAGGATGCATATCTGCATGGAAAAAACCATACTCAAAGACTTGAGTAAAGAATATCTCTACACCATCAGCAGCTAATTTCTTAAAGTCCACGCCAGCCGTACGTAAATCTGCAGTGCGGCCAATTGAAATACCATTCATCTTTTCCATCACGATGACGTTGGTATGACATAAATCCCAATACATCTCCGGAATCATTAACTTATCAGAATCTACAAAATACCGGCGCAACTGGCTTGCATTAGCAGCCTCACGCATGAGATCTAACTCATCATGCAAATAGGTGTCGAACTCTGCAACATTCTCACGCGGCTTTAAACGACGACCATCTTCAGAAGTCTTCTCAATGACTTTTGCCAAGTCATACATCAAGGCGATATCACCTTCAATCACCGGCAAGATTCCAGGACGTAGAACTTTAATTGCAACCGCTTTATGAGCCCACTCAGGATGTTTTTCTGTGGCTCGCAAGATTCCAAAATGAACTTGAGCAACGGAGGCGCTTGCTACAGGAGTAGCGTCAAAGCTGACAAATACCGCTTCGATTGGCTGACCTAAAGCCTCTTCAATTAAGCGACGAGACTCTTCATTTGAGAATGGCGGCACTTGATCTTGTAGCTTTGCCAACTCATTGGCAATATCTTCTGGCAATAAGTCACGACGCGTAGAAAGCACTTGTCCAAACTTGACGAAAATCGGACCCAACGCTTCCAGGGTTAGGCGAATGCGCTCGCCTCTTGGCAACTTAGTCCCAGGTGAAGTCCAACAAATTACTGTTAAACAGCTACGGCCAATTCCAGGCTTGAGAACATTGCGCAACAATGGTAGCAAGCCATAACGCCACGCGGTAAAGAAAATGAAACTGAGGCGAGCAATTCGACGCACGATTTATTTAGCCTTTTGCTCTATAAGTTGAATACGTTTTTCCAGACGATCTACAGAATCGCGTAAGTCATTTAATTCGGATTTGCGAACCATAAAATCACGTTTATTCAAAAGTACTTTTCTCTCTTCGCTGACGTACTCAACAACATTGTCTAGTAAATCACTAGCAGCCGAACGTGTAGCGGTAACAAACTTTTTGCCTTGCCTAACAGCAAAATTTGCAGGGGCGTCACCAACAATGCGCGCCAAATCTTCCTCATACTCCCAGCGCAACTGACCAGCTAAACGTCCAATCAATTGAGCTAAATCTGCATCACCCGTAATTTTGACAGCTTTAAATGCCTGCTCCTTCAAATTGCCAGGACTAGCCGCCAAATCACTCATGGCTTTTGCAGAAACCTCTAAGGCAAGAGTTGGGTTTTCCAACTCCTTTAAGACCTCCAAGAATCCAGAAGGATTGATCTCAAAACACAAGCGCCCAAAAGGAAGTTGTACGAGAACAGTTTTTCCAGCATGTTTCGCTAACTCAGCAGATGCCCACGGCTCTCGTCCCAAGACATGATTAATGCCGCGGCAAGTAGCGCCAGCGGCAATCGTGTGGGTTGAAGAAGATAGTGTGCTCATAAGTGTAAAAAACCCGCACTAGTGCGGGTTTTCCGACGGAAATTACCTAAAGCTTAAACCAACTGGGAGATACCTGCCAGTACCCAGCCTCCAGGGCCCTCTACCGGCTTACTTAAATTCCAGATTTCTGAGAAATCACTGGCTGGTGCCCCTTGTTGCTCGCGAATCATGCCGCCGAACTGAACGCTACAGAAATAATGCCCATCTGCAGTTTCAACACCCAATAAACGAGCATTAATCGTCACGACATCAGTTTGGTTTGCGCTATCAATACGTCCCGCTAAATCCTGTTGAATAGTCGCAAACATCTCAGGAGTAGTGAATTCACGTAATGCAGCCAAGTCTCCCTGATCCCAAGCTTTTTGCAAGGATACAAAATACTGTTTTGCGTTCTCCAAAAAACTGCGCTCATCAAAACCAGGCGGCAGAGTCGATTGGAATGCTTCTGGCTCAGCGGCGACACCCGCAAACGCATTAGCCGCAGGAGTAAAAGCAGGCTCCTGTCTTGGTGCTTGCTCAACGCTAGTGCGTTGCATACCCGAGCTGGGCACATTTGCATTCTGCCCAGCACCTGACATCGCTGGCAATAATCTGCGAATCACAAACATGATGACGAAGCCAGCCAACATGGCGATCAATAGTCCAGTGATGAGTGAAGAAGCTGCTTCACCTAAACCGAAGTGAGACAAAAGATAACCGATGCCCAAACCAGCAGCCAGGCCGCCTAAGATTCCACCCATCCCACCAAATCGACTAGGAGCTGGTGCTTGAGGCGCAGCAGCAGGTGCTGCAGGTTGTGCTTGCTGCACAGGCTTTTGAGCAGGCGTTGCTTGCTTTTGCATTGGAGCACTTGGAGCTTTACCAATACTCTTGCCACCGCCAAGGCGTGCAGCATCTACATGTCCAACTGTTGCGAATATCAAAGTGAAGCTTAATAAAACTGCTTTGAAAAAATGTTTGTTCATTTCTTTTACCCCTTCTGATAACTTCTTCACTGCTTGAGTTTTTAAGAGCTTAAAAACTATACAACTATTAGTATTTAATACCAATATGTAAGGCAACGATACCCCCAGTCATTCTGTGGGTTTCAACCTCATCAAAACCTACCCCCAGCATCATTTCTTTTAGGGTGTCTGCGTCAGGGTGCATACGAATAGATTCCGCTAAGTAGCGATAGCTCTCTGAATCTTGTGCAATTTTTTCGCCCAACCAAGGCAATACCTTGAATGAATAAGCGTCATATACAGGCTGCAAAAAGGCGTCTGGCTTAGAAAACTCTAAAACGAGTACTCGGCCACCTGGCTTAATAACCCGGCACATTTCACCAAGCGCCACATCTTTATGAGTCATATTGCGTAAGCCAAAAGCAACAGTCACGACATCAAAATGGTTACTAGGAAACGGGATTTTTTCCGCATCAAATTGCACACAAGGTAAAGCCATGCCGCGATCCAATAAACGATCTCGACCAACCCCTAACATTGAGGCATTGATATCGCTTAACCAAACCTGAGCATCGGAGTTGTGACCCCAATCGGTAGCCTTAGCAAATGCAGCGGCAAGGTCTCCAGTACCGCCAGCAATATCTAAGACCTTTTGACCAGGACGTATATTTGCCCTAGCAATCGTAATTTTTTTCCAAACACGATGTAAGCCAAAAGACATTAAGTCATTCATCACATCGTATTTGCCAGCTACCGAATGAAATACCTCGGCAACTTTTTCAGCTTTCTCAGCCTCATCAACACTTTGATAGCCGAAATGGGTTTTACTCATTAGTGACTTCCACAAGAATGGTCATGTCCTGCCTGCGCCATTGGCGCATCACGATCAAGACCGGCGGCAGCTAATTTATCTAAATGCTCTTTCCATACTTGCTCTTGGTTCTCGCACAAGAAATGCAAGTAATCCCAAGAATACAGACCAGAATCATGCCCGTCTGAAAAAGTAGGCTTCAATGCATAGTGCCCTACAGGCTCAAGACTAGCAATCAATACTTCGCGCTTGCCAGTTTGCAACGTTTCTTGACCGGGTCCGTGACCTTGTACCTCTGCCGATGGGGATAGCACTCTTAGCAATTCAAAAGGTAGGCGATAGGTAGATCCATTCTCGTAAGAGAGCTCTAAAACCTTGGACTGCTGATGAACAACTACATTGGTTGGAATCATTAAACCAATACCCTTTCAATGCCACCTTGATTTGCTTTGGCAACGTAATCTTGCATCCAGTTGTCACCGAGTAATTTTTGAGCCATCTCAACTACGATGTAGTCGGCAGTAGTCTCACTATCTGCATCAAAGCGAGTCAGGCCTTGTAAGCAAGATGGGCAACTTGTTAGTACTTTGACATCGCCAGTGAAGTCGTCTTTACGTAAATCGTTGGCAGCTTTTTCCATTTCAATTTGCTTGCGGAAACGTACTTGCGTAGAAATATCGGGACGTGTCACCGCCAGTGTTCCGGATTCACCACAACAACGATCATTCTTCGCGATCGCCTTCCCGTCTTCTAATTGGATCAGTTCATTGACGGTCTTCAGGGGATCTTGCAACTTCATGGGAGAGTGACATGGATCGTGATACATATACTTCACGCCCGTTACTCCAGAAAGCTTCACGCCCTTCTCTGCCAAGAACTCATGGATATCGATAATTCGGCACCCCGGGAAGATTTGTTCAAACTGATAACCTGCTAATTGGTCATAACAAGTACCGCAAGAGACGACCACTGTTTTGATATCTAAATAATTCAGGGTATTGGCAACACGGTGGAATAAGACGCGGTTGTCCGTAATCATCTTCTCAGCTTTATCAAAGTCGCCATTGCCACGCTGTGGGTAGCCGCAACATAAGTAGCCCGGAGGCAACACTGTTTGTACGCCAACGTTCCACAACATGGCTTGAGTAGCCAAACCAACCTGTGAGAATAAGCGCTCGGACCCACAACCTGGGAAATAAAAAACTGCTTCAGTATCGGCAGAGGTTGTTTTGGGATCACGAATGATTGGTACATAGTTCGCGTCTTCAATATCTAAAAGAGCGCGTGCGGTTTTCTTAGGCAAATTACCAGGCATCTTCTTGTTCACAAAGAAAATGACTTGCTCTTTAATGCTAGGCTTGCCAACTGTTGCCGGCGGATGAGCGGTTTGCTGTTTTGCAAACTTGCGGAAAATATCATTACCCAAACGCTGCAACTTATAGCCCCAACCAATCATAGTCTTGCGAGCTAAATGAATGCTCTCAGGACTGGTGGCATTCAAGAAGAACATCGATGCCGCAGTTCCCGGATTGAAGCGCTGTTGGCCCATCTTGCGCAACAAGTTACGCATATTCATTGTCACATCACCGAAGTCAATTTTGACTGGGCAAGGCGTTAAGCACTTGTGACAAACGGTGCAATGTGCTGCAACGTCATCAAACATTTCCCAATGGCGAATCGAAACACCACGACGGGTTTGCTCTTCGTATAAAAATGCTTCAATCAACAATGAAGTTGCCAAAATTTTGTCACGCGGGCTATACAAAAGATTTGCACGTGGTACATGTGTCGAGCAAACAGGTTTGCATTTACCGCAACGCAAACAATCTTTTACGCTATCAGCAATCGCACCAATATCGCTCTGCTGCATGATGATGGATTCATGACCCATCAGACCAAAACTAGGCGTATAAGCCATGCTGAGATCAGCATGTGGCATTAACTTACCTTTATTGAAGCGCCCTTCAGGATCAACGCGATTCTTATAGCTACGGAAGTCTTTGAGTTCCGCCTCAGTCAAATATTCCAGCTTAGTAATGCCGATACCGTGCTCACCAGAGATCACGCCATCTAAAGAGCGCGCCAACTTCATGATACGGTCAACTGCGCGATGTGCATCTTGCAACATCTCATAGTCATCGGAGTTCACGGGAATATTGGTATGCACATTACCGTCCCCAGCATGCATATGCAAAGCAACGAATACGCGTTTGCGCAAAATATTTTTATGGATTGCTTCAAGCTCAGCCAGAATCGGCTCGAATGCAAGGCCGCCAAAAATGATACGCAACTCAGAACGTACTTCATCTTTCCATGACGCACGCAAACTGTAATTCTGCAGCCCCGGGAAATACGTATCCATCTGGGTGAGCCAATCAGCCCAACGATTGCGAACTTTAGTAATTAATTCAAGGGCCTGCTGAACACGATCACCTAAGATTTCTGCTGTAGGGATCGCGTAATCTTCTTCGCTTTTGCCTAATGGCAGAGCACTTTTTTTCAAGAATGACTCAAGGCCATCGAGAACTTGCAACTTATTCTTCAGGGATAGCTCGATATTGATGCGATCAATCCCATCGGTGTACTCACCCATGCGCGGCAATGGAATGACCACATCTTCATTGATCTTAAAAGCATTGGTATGACGGGCAATCGCTGCTGTACGCGCGCGATCAAGCCAGAATTTCTTGCGCGCCTCAGCGCTAACTGCAACAAAACCTTCGCCAACCCGCAGGTTCGCCATGCGCACTACTTCACTAGTAGCGGCAGCAACAGCTTCTTCATCATCACCAGCAATATCGCCAATCAAGACCATCTTCGGCAAGCTATTGCGCTTCGATTTTGTTGAGTAACCGACAGCGCGCAAGTAGCGGTCATCCAAATGCTCAAGACCAGCCAGAATGGGGCCGCCTTGCTTGCTTAAGCCATCTAAATAAGCCTTAATTTCTACAATGCTCGGAATAGCTTCACGCGCTTGTCCAAAAAATTCTAAGCAAACCGTGCGCATGAATTTCGGCATACGATGCAATATCCAGGTTGCACTTGTAATTAAGCCATCACAACCTTCTTTTTGCACGCCAGGTAAACCAGATAAAAATTTATCAGTAACGTCTTTACCTAAACCTTCTTTACGGAAACGTTTGCCTTCAACCTCTAGTAATTCTGTTTTCAGAATACGTTGGCCTGGCTCGCTATTACCATCAGACCAGGTAAGCTGAAACCGCACGGTTGCAACATCATGGATCTTGCCAAGGTTGTGCTCAAGACGTTCAACGTCCAACCAATTACCTTGTGGATCCACCATGCGCCAGCTGGCCAGGTTATCCAGAGCGGTACCCCAGAGAACTGCTTTTTTACCACCGGCATTCATCGCAATATTGCCGCCAATACAGCTTGCATCTGCGGAGGTCGGATCAACCGCAAACACTAGCCCAGCATGCTCAGCAGCATCAGATACGCGGCGAGTAACAACACCAGCGCCTGTAAAGATCGTTGAGACTTCATGAGTAACACCAGGTAGCCCTTTTGATTTCACCGCGCCGATATCTTGTAATTTTTCGGTGTTAATGACTGCAGACATGGCATATAGCGGAATGGCGCCACCGGTATATCCAGTACCGCCGCCACGCGGAATAATCGTGAGACCTAATTCCACACAGGCTTTCACTAAGCCCGGAATTTCAGATTCGTAATCCGGCTTCAGAACGACCAAAGGGAACTCAACACGCCAGTCAGTAGCATCAGTTACATGCGCTGCACGTGATACACCATCAAAACAAATATTATCACTGGCAGTGTGACGACCTAATTCTTTGCGAGCACGTTTACGGATAACTTCAACTTCTTTAAATCCGTTTTCAAAACTTTCAATCGCTTGATAGGCGGCACTTAATAAAATTTCGACTTGCTCTGCTGAGTCACCGCTATTGCGTTTTTTGACTTCACCCAGGCGATGCCAGAGAGCATCGATTAATTGTTTTCGACGATGAGGGCTATCAAGCAAGTCGTCCTGCAAAAAAGGGTTGCGTTGAACCACCCAAATATCGCCCAGAATTTCAAACAACATACGGGCAGAGCGGCCAGTACGGCGCACGCCACGTAACTCATTGAGAACACGCCATGACTCCTCACCTAATAGGCGAATCACAATCTCTCGATCAGAAAAGGAGGTGTAGTTGTAGGGAATTTCGCGAAGACGGGGGGAACCTGCCTCAGCATCCAACAACTGGTTCAAAGCCAATGGTGCGTTCATAGCGACATATTTGATAAATAAGCATTTTAATTGAGCGAACCTGATAGTGGCAGGAAACAGTGAAAGTTGCTCCCCCAAGAGATAAACCCTTGCAAATCTAAGGGCTTAGGAGCCATCCGTGGTACGCTCATCAGATGGCAACGAACTATTTAAAGAAAATTTTATCGGCTCGCGTCTATGACGTCGCTAGAGAAACCGAACTGCAGCTCGCCCCCGAACTAACCAAGCGTTTGGGCAATCAGGTCTTACTTAAAAGGGAAGATAACCAGCCGGTTTTCTCTTTCAAACTCCGTGGGGCCTACAACAAAATGGCCCATTTACCCTTAGAGGCCCTAAAACGGGGGGTCATTGCAGCCTCTGCTGGCAATCATGCTCAAGGAGTTGCCCTATCTGCAGCCAAAATGAAATGCAAAGCCGTCATCGTGATGCCGGTGACAACCCCCAGCGTGAAAATTGATGCCGTTAAAGCTAGGGGTGGCTCTTGGGTAGAAATCATTCTGCACGGCGAGTCATACAGTGATGCCTTTAAGCATTCCGAACTATTAGGTAAAAAACGAGGTCTCACTTTTGTTCACCCTTTTGATGATCCAGATGTCATCGCAGGGCAAGGTACCATTGCTCACGAAATTTTTACCCAGTATGAAAAACCAATCGATGCCGTTTTTGTTGCGATTGGTGGCGGCGGTTTAATTGCTGGTATTGGCGAATACATCAAAGTTGTTAGCCCTAAAACTAAAGTCATCGGCGTTCAAGCATCTGACTCTGATGCCATGAATCAATCACTCAAGGCCAATAAGCGTATTGAGATGAAGGATGTGGGTTTGTTCTCAGACGGTACTGCGGTAAAACTTGTTGGCAAGGAAACTTTCCGTATCTGTAAAAAGGTGGTTGATGAAATTGTCACTGTTGATACCGATGAAATTTGCGCAGCGATTAACGACGTCTTCACTGATACCCGCAGCATCCTGGAGCCTGCTGGTGCCTTAGCAATTGCCGGCATGAAGAAGTATGTTGAGAAAAAACGCATCAAGAAGAAAACCCTAGTGGCTGTGGCCTGCGGGGCCAATATGAACTTTAGCCGTCTGCGCTTTGTAGCAGAACGTGCAGACGTTGGTGAGTTCCGCGAAGCAGTATTTGCAGTCACAATTCCTGAAGAGCGTGGCTCTTTCAAACGCTTCTGCGAATTGCTTGGTAAGCGCAATGTCACTGAATTCAACTACCGCATTGGTGATCAAAGTGAAGCGCATATTTTTGTCGGCATCAGCACACAAAAATCTGGTGACAGCGAGGCGATTGCTAAACATTTCCGTAAGGCAAAATTTGCAACTATTGATCTCACGCATGATGAATTAGCCAAGTCACACCTGCGTCATATGGTTGGCGGACATTCTGTGCTTGCGAAAGATGAACTGCTCTACCGCTTTGAATTCCCAGAGCGTCCAGGTGCTTTAATGAAATTCCTCACCAGTATGGCGCCGAACTGGAATATCAGCTTGTTCCACTATCGCAACCATGGCGCAGATTACGGTCGCATCTTGGTAGGCCTCCAGGTTCCAAAGAATGAGCAGAAGAAATTCCAAAGCTTCTTAGCGACTTTAGGCTACCCACACTGGGATGAAAGTAACAATCCTGCTTATCGTTTGTTTCTTAAATAAGCCCAACAAAAGATGTCATATACGCTCACCGGAAAACTCGTCGTTGCGATATCCTCGCGCGCCCTGTTTGATTTCGAGGAAGAGAATCGCATCTTCGAATCAACCGATGACAGTGCATACATGAAGTTACAGCTCGAACGCCTGGGCGAAGCTGCGCAAAAAGGCGTTGCATTCCCACTAGTCAAAAAGCTCCTTGCTTTTAATGAAGAGGGTGAGCAGCGTGTTGAGGTGGTGATCCTCTCACGCAATGACCCCGTCAGTGGTTTGCGCGTATTCCGCTCTGCAGAGCATCACGGCCTGCATCTAGAGCGTGGGGTTTTTACTAGAGGTCGCCCGCCCTACCATTACCTGCGCTCATTGCATGCCAACCTCTTTCTGTCTGCAAACGAAGATGATGTAAGAGCGACGATTGATGCAGGCTTCCCAGCGGCACGCGTCTATCCAGAATCCAGCAAAACCGCTGAATCTCACCCTAATGAAATCCGTATTGCCTTTGACGGAGACGCAGTGCTCTTCTCCGATGAAGCAGAGCAAGTGTTTCAGAAAAAAGGTTTAGAGGCTTTTGTCGATCATGAGAGCAAGAAGGTCGATATCCCATTGCCACCAGGTCCATTTAAACCATTGCTCGAAGCTTTACACAGACTGCAACGCTCTACTAGTGAAAACGGTATGCGTATTCGCACCGCACTCGTCACCGCACGCTCAGCACCAGCTCATGAACGCGCTATCCGCACACTCATGGCATGGGGCATTGATGTGGATGAGGCCATGTTCTTAGGCGGCCTATCGAAGAGTGAATTTCTAAAAGAATTCGAGCCAGACTTCTTCTTTGACGATCAAACTGGTCACTGCCAATCAGCAGCCTCGGTTGCCCCAACAGGCCATGTTGTATCAGGCGTATCAAACAAGCCTAAGAAGTAACTATTCATGGCAACACTACCGCTCGGACAGTCTACGCAATACCCAGATCAATATGATCCAAGTTTGTTATTTCCAATTCCAAGATCAGAAAATAGAAAGAAGCTCGGCCTAAAAGAAGGTCAAGCTCTACCGTTTGTTGGTGTTGATATTTGGAACGCTTTTGAGCTTAGCTGGCTCAATAAAAAAGGTAAGCCCCAAATTGCTTTGGCTGAGTTTCAGATTCCTGCTGACTCGCCTAATATGATTGAGTCAAAATCGTTCAAGCTTTATCTCAATAGCCTTAACAGCGCACGCTTTGAAGATGAACACGAGGTGAAAGAGAGGCTCATTACAGATTTATCGGTAGTTGCTGGCAGCAAGATCACAACGCGCATCAACCCAACTGAAGCCATCTCCAAAAAAGGAATGCAAGAAATGGGTGGCATCTTGATGGATCGCCTGGATATCGAAATCGACCCCAATCTACCTGCAGACCCAAGTCTACTAGGCGTGAACGAATCATTTGGTCCGATTGAGCAATGCTTAGTCTCCCATTTACTAAAGTCAAACTGCCCCGTGACTGGTCAACCTGATTGGGCAAGCGTCCAGATTCGCTATCAAGGAAGACCGATTCTGGAAGAAGGTTTACTGCGTTACTTAATTGGCTTTAGACAATTAGGTGAGTTTCATGAACATTGCGTAGAAACGATCTTTACCGACATCAAGCGCGAATGCAAACCCGAAAAACTCTCTGTGTATGCACGCTACACCAGACGTGGTGGTTTAGACATCAATCCATTTCGCACCGATCATAATTCACCATGGCCCGAGAATATTCGCCATGCACGGCAGTAAGAAATGTAATCAGTAGCTAAATAAAAACCCCTTGTAGGAAATCCTAGAAGGGGTTTTTCTATTACGGCAATTGCCGCACTAGTTGTTACTCATTAAAACGGAATGTCGTCATCCATTGCACCGAGTGATGCAGCATTTGAAGATACTGGAGCTGATTGCTCAGCCGGCTTTGAGCGGCTGTAGCTTTCACCACCATCACCGCTGCCACCAACTGGCTTACCACCGAGCATTTGCATGGTTTCTGCAACGATCTCAGTGGAATACTTTTCTTGGCCACTAGCGTCAGTCCATTTGCGTGTGCGCAAACGACCTTCAACATAAACCTGTGAGCCTTTTTTGAGGTACTGACCAGCGATTTCTGCAAGCTTGCCAAAGAATGCAACACGATGCCATTCTGTGGTTTCTTTCATTTCACCAGTTTGCTTATCTTTGTAGCGATCAGAGGTTGCTACTGAAATATTTGTAACGGCGTCGCCGCTTGGCATGTAACGCGTCTCTGGATCACGTCCTACGTTACCTACGATGATGACCTTATTTACCGAAGCCATGTTGTCTCCCGAAGAAAATTACTACTGTTATTACTACTAAAAAATGAACTGCTCGTTTAGATTAAATCGATGAAGCTACGGCGATGTCTATGCGGCTACATCCTTTGATTCTGTTGCTTTCGCTGGCATTTCACCCATTGACCAGGCAATTATAAGCCAGCAACCTAAGAGTACGGCACCCGTCACAAAGACCGATAAATCGCCATGGCTATCCATTAAATAGCCTCCAACAGCAGCACCAGCAAATAAGCCGATCGATTGCGTAGTGTTGTAAACACCTAAAGCTGTTCCCTTAGATTCTTTTGCAAAACGAGACACTAAGGATGGTTGCAAAGCTTCCAGTAAGTTGAATCCTACGAAATAGACTAGCAAAGCAATTGCAATTGACGTGATGGAAGTGCTATGCGTAAATAAAAATTCAGCGATCAGTAACAATACGATTGCAATGAGCATAGTCGTACGTAGCTGCTGCTTCTTTTCACCAAATATCAGAAGGGGTGCCATAAAGACAAAAGAGAGCAAAACGACTGGGAGATAAATTCCCCAATGCGAGGACAAAGGTAATCCTGCTTGCACCAGTAAACGCGGTACCACCAAGAACATTGCAACCTGGGTTGCATTCAGCACGAACACACCAACATTTAAGCGCATCAACTCAGGACGAAAAAATACCTCCTTCAAGGAAGCCTGCTGAACTTGGACTTCCGGATGACTGCTTGGGAGAACGTAATACGTCACAAACATTGCGATCACCCCGAAAACTGCCAAGACAATAAACATTCCACTTAGATTGATTACTCGGTAAATTGGCGCAGCAATCACTAAAGATAGGGCGAACGACAGGGCAATGCTACCGCCCACCAAAGCCATAGCCCGGGTACGCACCTGTTCACGCGTAAGATCAGCAACCCATGCAGAAACGGCGGCTGATATTGCTCCAGCGCCCATGACACCTCGCCCAATGGCAATCCATAGCAAATCATCCTTAGCAGCAGAGATCAAAGCCCCAGCAATAAACAAGGAGAGGCCCCATAAAACCACTGGCTTGCGACCAATTCGGTCAGATAAACGCCCCAAAGGGATGTGAAAACAAGCCTGAACAATATTGAAGATCCCTAGGGTCAAACCCACCCAGAGAGCTTGCTCGCCACCTGGCAAGCCCCGTGCATGGATGCTAAAGACGGGTAATAGCAAGAATAGGCCCAGCATGCGGAGGCCAAAGATGCCCGCTAAGGCCAGAGTAGATCGGAGTTCAGAAGGATTCATGGGAAAGAGCTATATTAACAAGTTACGCTAAAAAATCATGAATAACGAAATCAAGATCCGCGGTGCCCGCACCCACAACCTCAAAAACATCAATCTAGACATCCCTAGAGAGAAACTTGTTGTCTTAACTGGCCTATCTGGATCTGGCAAAAGCTCGTTAGCTTTTGACACACTCTATGCCGAAGGCCAACGTCGCTATGTTGAATCTCTCTCCGCATATGCGCGTCAGTTTTTGCAGTTAATGGAAAAACCTGATGTCGATACGATCGAAGGTCTATCACCTGCAATCTCGATTGAGCAAAAAGCAACGAGTCATAACCCGCGCTCTACCGTTGGTACCGTGACTGAAATTCATGATTACCTCCGCCTCTTGTTTGCGCGCGCAGGCACGCCACATTGTCCTGATCACGATCTTCCATTAGAAGCTCAAAGTGTTTCGCAAATGGTGGATACCGTGCTATCAATGCCAGAAGACACCAAGCTTATGATTCTGGCTCCAGTCGTTAGCGAGCGTAAGGGTGAATTCGTTGATCTCTTCCAAGACCTCCAAGCGCAAGGCTTTGTGCGCTTTCGGGTGCGCTCTGGTGGCGGCACAGCGAACATCGCGAAAGCAGAAATTTTTGAAGTCGATCAATTACCTGAACTCAAGAAAAACGATAAGCATTCCATTGAAGTCGTAGTAGACCGCATTAAAGTGCGTCCCGATATTCAGCAACGCCTTGCCGAATCTTTCGAAACAGCGCTACGTCTAGCTGACGGTAAAGCCATGATCGTTGACATGGATACTGGCAAAGAAATGATTTTCTCAAGCAAGTTTGCTTGTCCTGTTTGCTCATACTCATTGCAAGAGCTGGAGCCTCGCCTCTTTTCCTTTAATAATCCAATGGGTGCCTGCCCATCCTGTGATGGTCTTGGGCACCAATCCTTCTTTGATCCTAAGCGCATCGTGGCACATCCGGATTTATCCCTTGCCTCTGGTGCAATTAAAGGCTGGGATCGCCGCAATCAGTTTTACTTCAAACTCCTGCAAACCCTCGCCAAGCATGGCGGCTTTGATGTCGAGAAGCCTTTTGAAACGCTATCTAAGAAACAACAGGACCTCATCCTCTTAGGCTCAGGGGATGTCACCATTCCTTTTGAATACATCAATGAACGTGGCAAGAATAGTATTCGTGAACATGCTTTTGAAGGTATTGTTGCCAACTTTGAACGTCGCTATCGCGAGACGGATTCTGTCACAGTGCGTGAAGAACTTGCGCGCTATCAAAATATTCAAATCTGCCCAGAATGTAATGGCAGTCGTTTGCGTAAAGAGGCGCGCTTTGTCAAAGTAGGCGAAAAGAAACAATCTCGCGCCATCTATGAGATCAGCGCCTTGCCTCTCAAAGAAGCTAAAGAATACTTTGAAGCGCTCGAGCTTAAAGGGGCTAAGAGAGAAATCGCCGATAAGATTGTGAAAGAAATCAGCGCACGTCTACGCTTCTTAAATGATGTTGGCCTGGATTACCTCTCTTTGGAGCGAAGCGCAGATACTCTTTCTGGTGGAGAAGCTCAGCGCATTCGGCTTGCAAGCCAGATTGGTTCTGGCTTAACTGGGGTGATGTATGTATTGGACGAGCCCTCCATTGGACTGCATCAACGCGATAACGATCGTTTGATTGGCACCCTAAAACACCTGCGTGATTTAGGTAATAGCGTTTTAGTGGTTGAGCATGATGAAGATATGATTCGCGCATCTGATTGGGTCATTGATATCGGTCCAGGCGCTGGCGTTCATGGTGGTGAAATCGTTGCCGAAGGTACTCCTGCTGAAGTGGAAGCCAATCCAAAATCATTAACTGGCGCATACCTTGCTGGTCGTGAAGCGATTGAAGTTCCACAAAAACGTATTCCGGTGAATGATCGTTTTTTAGAAATCATTGGGGCGCGCGGCAATAACTTGCAATCCGTGCATGCAAAGATTCCTGTTGGACTACTCACATGCGTTACCGGCGTATCTGGTTCAGGCAAGTCCACCCTCATTAATGACACCCTCCATCACGCTGTTGCCCAGCATTTGTATGGTTCTAATGCCGAACCAGCTGCGCATGATGCGATGAAGGGCTTAGAGCATTTTGACAAAGTCATTAGCGTGGATCAATCACCGATTGGCAGAACGCCTCGATCCAACCCCGCTACCTATACCGGTCTCTTTACACCAATTCGCGAACTTTTTGCAGGCGTTCCTGCTGCTCGCGAACGTGGCTACGAAGCTGGTCGCTTCTCCTTTAACGTCAAAGGTGGTCGTTGCGATTCTTGCGAAGGAGATGGCGTCCTCAAAGTAGAAATGCACTTTTTGCCAGATGTCTATGTACCTTGCGATGTTTGCCATGGCAAACGCTACAACCGGGAGACTTTAGATATTCGCTATAAAGGCAAGAATATTCATGAAGTGCTCTCGATGACGATCGAACAAGCTCATGAATTCTTTGAGGCAGTTCCTGTTGTCAAGCGCAAGCTCAAAACATTATTAGATGTTGGCCTAGGTTATGTGAAGCTTGGACAGAGTGCGACGACTCTGTCGGGCGGCGAAGCACAGCGTGTGAAGTTATCCCTTGAGCTTTCTAAGCGAGATACTGGTAGAACCCTCTACATCCTAGATGAACCTACCACCGGCTTACACTTCCACGATATTCAGTTGCTCCTAACAGTGATTCAAACACTGAAGAAGCAAGGTAATACGATTGTGATCATCGAACATAACTTAGATGTCATTAAGACTGCCGATTGGATTATTGACTTAGGTCCTAAGGGTGGCGCCGGTGGTGGTCAAATCATTGCCACTGGTACACCTGAGGACGTTGCGAAGAATGAGTTGAGTTTTACAGGTCATTACTTAGCACCATTACTCACTCGCAAACCAGTCGCTACCAAGAAAAAGAAATAGGCAAAGCAATACTGCAGACAATCTCAGAGTAATTTAGCTTCGGCCAAGTCGGTCGCCTCTGAATTACCTGAGACCACCAAAATATCGTTAGCCTGCAGTTGTAATTCTGGTGTCAATACCAGTTTTGCATAGTCTGCATTTAACCCCTTGCGACGAACTGCCTGAACACTGATGCCCACGCTCCCGAGGTCAAGCTCGTCCAATGTTTTTCCAACCGCTTGGGAATTCGGTAACAAAGTAATCGAATGCAAACGCCAAGATTCATTTGAACCAAAGTCATCATCACCCGCACCCCGGAAATAACCACGTAATAAGCTATAGCGCTCTTCGCGCGCAGTTGTAATGCGTCTCACTACCTTACGCATTGGGACGCCCATAATCAATAAGACATGGGATGCAATCATGAGGCTGCCCTCAATCAACTCGGGAACTACTTCGGTGGCCCCGGCTGCTTGCAATTTAGCAATATCTGCATCATCTCTAGTTCGAACCAGCACTGTCATACCAGGACGCAAACGTTCAACTTGACGAAGCACACGCAAACTCGCAGCAGTATCAGCATAGGTAATGACAACAGTCTTTGCTCTAGAGAGGCCAGCGGCGATTAAATAGTTTTCACGGCTTGCATCGCCATACACCACATTATCGCCAGCAGCGGCAGCCTCCTTTACGCGATCAGGATCTAAATCCAAAGCAATATAAGGAATCTTTTCCTGATCGAGCATGCGAGCCAAGCTTTGTCCTGAACGACCAAAGCCGCAGATGATCACATGATTTTCATTACGTACACTTTTTGCTGCAACACGTGTCAATGCAAGCGATTGCAATAACCACTCATTACTGGAGAAGCGCATCGCAATCCGATCGCTGTACTCTACTAAGAAGGGAGCACAGAACATTGATAGCAACATTGCTGCCAGAACAGCTTGACTCAGAATAGGATCAATCAAATCCAAACCATCAATTTGAGTGAGCAATACGAATCCGAATTCGCCAGCTTGAGCAAGACACAAGCCCGTTCTAATGGAGATGCCAGTGCTAGACCCAAAGACTCTAGAGAGTAGTGCGATCAAGCCAAACTTAAAGACCAAGGGGCCAATCAATAGCGCTACCACCAAAATCCACTGCTCACGAATGACATTGAAGTCAAGCAACATGCCAATCGTAATAAAGAAGAGTCCTAGCAACACATCACGGAATGGTTTGACATCTTCTTCAACCTGGTGACGATACGGTGTTTCTGAAATCAACATACCTGCCAAAAACGCACCGAGCGCTAGAGACAAACCAAAGTGCTCTGTTAGGCCTGCCATACCGAGCACAATCAACAAGAGGTTGAGCATGAACAACTCTTGTGAACGCAACTTCGCAACTAATCTAAACCAGCGACTCATGAGCGATTGGCCAATAAAGAAGATCAAGGCCAGAGCAACGGTAATTTTGATGGAGGCTGCAGTCAGAGCAACCAAGAGATCTGTTGGATTTTTTCCTAAGGAAGGAATCAAGATCAATAAAAAGACCACTGCCAAATCTTGGAATAGCAAAATACCAACAACATTTCGACCATGCTCCGTTTCTAATTCAGAACGATCTGAGAGGAGCTTGGTCACAATCGCAGTGGAAGACATTGCTAAGGCGCCACCCAAAGCAATCGCTGCCTGCCAAGAAATAGGGTAAATCCAATTCATTAACAGGCTAGCCGGCACTGCTAACAACATCGTCAAAACAACCTGACTGCCGCCAAGACCAAATACGATCGTGCGCATTGATCTCAGCTTATGCAGATTAAATTCCAGGCCAATCGAGAACATTAAGAAAACCACCCCAAATTCAGCCAAATACTTGACCGTTGAGGAGTCGTTCGCTAAAGCCAGGGCATTGGGTCCAATCAGCACGCCAATGGCCAAATAGCCCAAAATAGGGGGTAAGCCAAAATAGCGGAAAATAACTACTCCAGCCACACCAGCGGCTAGGAGAATGAGAGTTAATTGAAGGACTGACGGCATATACTTACTCGATGATAGCTAAGACTCGTGAACGTACCCTAAAGCTTGCGCGCGACACCCTCACTATGGAGGCTGCTGCACTGCAAACCATGCGTGATCGCCTTGAGGGCATTAACGCCGATGCCCTTGTACATGCAGTGGAATTGCTGCATGACTGCAAAGGCAGAATCGTAGTCTCCGGAATTGGTAAATCTGGGCATATTGCCCGCAAGATTGCCGCCACCTTTGCCTCAACTGGCTCCCCTGCTTTTTTTGTTCATCCAGCTGAAGCCAGTCATGGTGATTTAGGTATGGTCACCAGGGATGATGTTTTTGTTGCGCTTTCAAATTCTGGTGAGACTGAAGAATTGTTAACTATCGTGCCGATTGTGAAGCGCACTGGCGCAAAACTGATTGCTCTTACTGGCGCACCTGATTCTTCGCTCGCGAAATTAGCGGATGCCCACTTGGATACCAGCGTTGAAAAAGAAGCTTGCCCACTCAATCTTGCTCCCACAACTAGCACCACCGCTGCATTAGCGATGGGTGATGCATTGGCCGTGGCATTGTTGGATGCACGCGGATTTCAGGCTGAAGATTTCCAACGCTCACATCCTGGTGGTCGCTTAGGTCGCAAACAATTGATGCATGTCAGCGAAGTGATGCGTAGCTTTGAAGACACACCAAAAATTTCTATCCAAGCCTCTCTCCAAGATGCCTTGTTAGAGATGACCTCCAAGCGTATGGGTATGGTGGTGACATTAGATGAAAAACAGAAAGTATTCGGCATTTTGACCGACGGCGATTTGCGTAGACTACTTGAGAAAAATACTAATCTCAGTGGCATCACACTCCAAAACGCCACTACAGCCAGCCCCCGTACTATTCCACCAGAACTCTTGGCAGAAGAAGCGATTGAGATGATGGAAAAACATCGTATCAATCATTTAGTTGTTACTGATAAAGATGGATGTTTACTGGGCGCCCTCAATCTGCATGATCTCTTTGCAGCCAAAGTAATTTAATCTCGTTGCTGATTGAATCTCATGCCTAGCGCCTTTAATACTCACAATACAAACCCCCTGTCTCAGTATCCACAAGCATGGGAGCGCGCTGGCAAAGTGAAGCTACTAGTTTTAGATGTTGATGGCGTACTGACGAATGGGCAAGTATGGATTGGTGCTGATGGGAAAGAATCCTTAAAGGCATTTGATATTCAAGATGGTTTAGGCATCAAACTACTGGAACAATGCGGCATCCCAACAGCGATTATCACCGGCAGAAACTCTAAGATGGTCTTAGCGCGTTGTGATGAACTCGGTATCAAACAAGTTCACATGGGCGTTGAAAATAAAGCGATTGCTCTAGAAGAGGTTCTCAAATCACTGGGGTTGAAAGCGAGTGACTGCGCCGTAATGGGTGATGACTGGCCAGATCTGGCCATGATGAAACATGCTGGCTTGCGAATTGCTCCAGCACAAGCTCACGATGCCGTCAAAGAGTTTGCGCATTTTGTCACCATACATACAGGTGGTAATAGCGCTGTGCGTGAAGCATGCGACCTCATCCTAAAAGCCCAAAACCACTACGATGACTTGCTGAATAAGGCTCGCCAGTAAGCAATGCAATTGAATTCGCAACGAATCAAACTGAGTATTGGGCGCACGCTATTGCGGCTCATGCCTTTGATATTGATGGGTGCCTTGACGCTGATGACATTTTGGTTGGTGCAAAAAAATACACCGCCAGAAAGCTCCATGCTCGAGCGCGTTCGCCTACATGAACCCGACTACATTATTAAAGACGGTACTCTTTCGGCGTTAAATGAATTAGGTACTACTAAATACAGAATTCTGGGTAATAAAGTTACTCACTACGATGATGATGCATCGATTGACATTGATGTACCACGCATGCGTTTGTTTCAACCCGAGAAAGCACCCGTAACCGTCAAGTCAAATACCGGACATCTCGATGGGGATCTCACCATCCTAGAGCTCTTTGATAACGCCTCAATTTATCGACCAGCACAGGCAGCTACAGCTTCAGAACCCGCGACTTTGCGTATGCTTGCCTCCTCTAGTTATTTCAAGGTTTTGATTAACGACGATATTGTTGAAACTAATAGACCAATCACCCTAGAGCAAGGCATGTCAGTTATGCATTCGACAGAGGGTGGAACCTTCGACAACATTCAACAGAGCATGACGCTTTCTGGCCAAGTCAAAGGGCGCATAGAACGCGCTCCACGGAGCGCTCAATAAAATGTTTGCTATGAATCGTCTACCTCTTCTCGTGTTTGCACTTTGTATGCTGATGCTTAGCAGCATCGCTCATGCAGAAAAAGCAGATCAAGACAAACCCATCATTCTTGAAGCTGAAAAAGTTTCGGTAAATGACGTGCAACAGATTTATGACTTAAAAGGTCAAGTGTTATTGATTAAAGGCACTATCGTTGTGACCGGTGAAGATGGTCACATTCAAGTTGATCCCGAGGGCTACGAATTGGTTGATGTCAAAGGATCTTCTGACACTACTGCCAGCTTTCGGCAACGCAGAGAAGGTCCTGCGGATGAGTTTATGCAGGGTCGCGGTTCCCAGGTTACCTACAATGCTAAGACAGAGGTGCTTACCATTACCGGTGATGCCAGCCTGAAGCGCTCCTTGAATATGCAGATGCTAGATCAATTACAAGGCTGGAAAATTGAGTACGATGATATTAAAGAGCGCTATCGCGTAACGCCTCCTGTAAATGCGAAACCAGAGGATTTGCCTTTAGCTAGAGCAATCCTTTCACCAAGACGAAAAGCTACATTAGAAAAATGACAACGGATTTAGCTCAAACCCCTTCTACTGCTACCCTTAGCGCCAGAAACCTCCAAAAGCGCTATGGCTCTCGGACGGTAGTAAGAGATGTATCAGTCGAAGTGAAATGTGGTGAAGTCGTTGGTCTACTGGGCCCAAATGGTGCAGGTAAAACAACATCTTTCTACATGATTGTTGGCCTGGTCCCACTAGACGCTGGCCAGATTATTTTGGATGGCGCCGATATTACCCACTTACCGATTCATGAGCGGGCACGCATGGGCTTGTCTTACCTCCCTCAAGAAGCTTCTGTTTTTAGAAAACTGAACGTTGCTGAAAATATTCAAGCAGTTCTAGAACTGCAAGTACAAGGTGGAAAACCATTAACCAAAGCAGAAATTGCCGACCGCCTAGATGAGCTGCTGGGTGAGTTGCAAATTGGCCACCTACGCAACAATCCTGCTCTGTCACTTTCCGGCGGCGAGAGACGTCGTGTAGAAATCGCGCGCGCCCTAGCATCTCAACCAAAATTCATCTTGCTTGACGAACCATTTGCGGGTGTTGACCCTATTGCCGTTGGGGAAATTCAGAGAATTGTTCGATTCTTACGTGATCGCCAAATTGGGGTTTTGATCACCGACCACAATGTGCGCGAAACCCTGGGTATTTGTGATCACGCCTACATCATCAGCGAGGGAAGCGTTCTAGCAGAAGGTAAGCCCGATCAAATTATTCAAAATGATGCTGTCCGTAGGGTCTACTTGGGTGAAAACTTCCGGATGTAAGCCAGATAAGGCATCTATCCGTATAAGTCATAAAAAGTGCTTTTCCCTCTTGGTTTTCAGCAAAATCGCTGATACGCTGGAGGCTCATGGTTCATTTTCCAAAAAAAACAGCTCAAAAAAGACAGGGGCTTGCTGCGCACCCCGGGTATAGCTATGCGCACGCGTTGATATAAGGAGTTGCTCATGAATTTAAAAATTAATAGCCGCCATCTAGAAGTTACCCCTGCAATGCGCACGCATCTTGAGGCGGGGTTAGCCAAAATTCGTAAGCACTTCGATCACGTCATTGATGCATCTGCCTTTTTGGTAGTAGATAACGCCAAAGAAAAGGATCTGCGTCAGAGCGCCGAGATCACCATTCACCTTAAAGGCAAGGAACTCTTTGCTGAAGCACATAATGCCGACCTCTATCACGCCATGGATGCCGTAGTCGATAAGCTTGAGCGTCAGGTCGTCAAACATAAAGAAAAGATTCAAGATCACCATCACGAAAAGCATTTTGAGTAAGCTTAAGTGTCAGGACACCTATAATCATCTGCAATGAATGCCCTGACTAATCTTTTTACCCCTGACTGCATTGCATTAGATAACCCTGCCAAAAACAGAGCTGATGCGTTTGCAGCAGCCGGGGAATTATTTTCGAAACAAGTTGGTATTGATGCAACTTCCGTGGTGGAATTCCTCAATGCCCGTGAAGATTTAGGTTCAACAGCACTGGGGGCTGGTGTAGCGATTCCCCACGGTCGCGTAAAAGGTCTAAAGCAACCTGCAGCCGCCTTCATGAAGCTCAAAGATCCCATCGAATTTGCAGCGCCCGATGGTGAGTCTGTTTCCATACTCATTTTTTTGCTGGTTCCAGAAAAGGCAACCCAACAACATTTAGAAATTCTGTCCTCTATTGCACAACTGCTATCAGATTCAGATGCGCGCGAGAAATTGATTTCCGCTACTGACCCCACGATGGTTTGTGAACTATTGCAGCATTGGGGTAATACAAAATGACTCAGCCATTACTCTTAGATGGAGTGACTGCTCAGCAGATTTTTGATGATAACGTTTCTGATCTCAAACTGTCATGGATCGGTGGTCTTGAGGGTGCCGATCGCACCTTCCCACCCGAGGCTGTTAAGGCGGCAGCAGCTAGCTCTGATTTAGTGGGTCACTTAAATCTCATTCATCCTAGTCGCATTCAAATATTTGGCGAACAAGAGGTTGACTATCACGCAGCGCTTGAGCCTGAGCAAAAACAAGAGCAAATAGCTAGCCTGATTTCTAAAACACCACCGTGTGTGATTGTGGCCGACGGCAAGCCTGCAGATCCAGATTTACAACTCTTTTGCCAACGCTCATCTACACCACTATTTACGACTAATATTTCTGCTGCAGAAGTCATTGATCACCTACGTACATACTTAACCAAAATTGGTGCGCCACAAATTACCATGCATGGCGTATTCATGGATATCTTGGGTTTAGGTGTTTTGCTTACTGGTGAATCTGGCTTAGGTAAAAGTGAATTGGGCTTGGAATTGATTTCTCGTGGGCATGGCTTAGTTGCCGATGATGCAGTTGATTTTGCGCGCCTTGGTCCAGATTACATTGAAGGTCGCTGTCCAGTAATTCTGCGTAATCTCCTTGAGGTTCGCGGACTCGGTCTGCTGGACATTCGCACGATTTTTGGTGAAACAGCAGTGCGCCGTAAACTGAAACTACGCCTCATCGTGCAATTGGTTCGACGCACCGATGGTGAATTCGAGAGATTGCCACTAGAAGCTCAACATATTGATGTTTTGGGTATTCCGATTCGGATGGTGAAAATTCAAGTGGCGGCAGGCCGAAACTTAGCCGTACTAGTAGAAGCGGCTGTACGTAATACGATTTTGCAATTACGTGGCATCGATACACTCAAAGAATTTATCGAGCGCCAACGACTGCAAATGAATGCCGAGGCAGATTCCATTAAAGCCCAAGGGCGATTACTTTAAGCCATGCAAATCAATCTGATTACCGGAATCTCAGGCTCAGGTAAATCAGTAGCCTTAAGGGCGTTTGAAGATGCAGGCTACGATTGTGTTGATAACCTCCCCGTCTCGCTTCTAGAAAATCTCATTAGCACTCTTGCAAATGAAAATTGTGAGCGTGTTGCCGTTGCTATTGATGCTCGCCGCGGTCAATCGATTGCGGAGCTCCCTTCGATTCTAGAAAATCTGAAACGTAGTCACCAAGTAAGAATCGTCTTCTTAAATGCAGATACCAACACCTTGGTACAACGCTTCTCTGAAACCCGCCGGCGACATCCCCTCTCAACAAGTGCCAAGCAAACTCAATCGGCAACCTTAATCGAAGCCATTGATAAAGAGCGGGGATTGTTAGAACCTCTCCGCACACAAGCACATAGTATTGATACCAGCAACCTACCAGCACATGCATTGCGCTCTTGGATTCAGGATCTACTCAAAGATAAACCCGTTGGCCTGACAGTCATTTTTGAATCCTTTGGTTTTAAAAAGGGCGTGCCTAGCGAAGCGGATCTTGTATTTGATGTACGTTGTTTGCCTAATCCCCATTACGACAAGGTCTTAAGACCCTTAACCGGTAACGACAAACCCGTAAAAGAATTTCTGGAGAAAATTCCAGAGGTAGTCAGCATGGAAATTGACATCACTCAATTTATTGAGAAATGGTTACCGCACTACATCGCAGATGGGCGCAGTTACCTAACCGTTGCGATTGGCTGTACTGGTGGACAACATCGCTCGGTCTATTTAGTCAACCGAATTAGCGAACACTTCCGTGCCCAAAAAGAATTTATTGATCTACAGCTTAATTTTTTAGATCGTCACCGCGAACTAGACTCAATCCCTGCAGCAAAACCTTAATCGGTTGCGGGAGACCATAGCGCCCCAATTGACTTAAGGGAACCCACTTTAGATTGCTGCTTTGAGGCTCTACAAGCTTAGGGGCATTTACATGCCAAATCTGCATCCACAAGCGTCGGTGGGTAAATACATGCTTGATTTGAGGTCCTGCCTTGACAACTTTACAGGCCTTCAGCCACGGAGTAGCCCCCTCCTCTGGTAAAGCCGCTGCAAATAAATTCTGAAGCCTTGGAATTGATTTTTTCGGGGTAGATTTCGTGATCCAGACAGACTCTGGCAAAGACCATAAGCCGCCCCAGATAGCTTTACTTGGACGCTTTTGTAAAAGAATGAAATTACCCGACCTCACTAGGAGCATGTCACAGTCAAACTCGGGTGACTTCGCTTTCAAAGTCTTGTGCGGTAAAGACAAGACTTGATCGCTTAAATTTGCTTGGCATTGTTTCTCATATGGACACTTTTTTTCATTGTCCAGACAAACGGGCTTACGAGCAGTGCACCAAGTAGCACCAAAGTCCATTAGCGCCTGGGTATACACCGGCATATCCTTAGCTTTGGCGGGCAAGAGCTGACCAGCCAATTGCCATAAACGATCATTCACTGCCTTATCTTGCAAAGGACCCTCAACAGCAAACAAGCGCGCCAAAATTCTTTTGACATTCGCATCGAGAATTGGGGCTTTCACATGAAATGCAAATGCAGCAATGGCGCCTGCTGTTGAGCGTCCTATGCCTTTAAGTTGCTCAAGCAAGATTGGATCACTCGGAAATTGTCCGGCAAACTCTTTAACGACTTGCTGCGCACAGTCATGTAAATTTCTAGCCCGCGAGTAATAGCCCAATCCAGCCCACTCTGCCAATACCTCATCAATATGCGCGCTAGCTAATTTTTTCACTGTCGGAAAGCGCTTCATAAACCGGGGGTAACGCTCTAGGACAGTTGCCACTTGAGTTTGTTGCAACATAATTTCTGAAACCCACACCGCATAAGGATCTCTATTGCCCTGCCAAGGTAGACCCGACCGGCCACTGCGAGCATGCCAAGCAATCAGCTTTTCAGAAAAAGTATTGATTAGCGCTTTTGACATGCAGGACAAAAATAGGTGGAGCGCTGACCCTGCACAATCTGCTTGATCGGTGTTTTACAAACTTTACATGGCTGATCTTTGCGATCATAGACTTTGGTTTGCACCATGAAATGTCCTGGGTCACCATCACTATTGACAAAGTCTTTTAAGCTACTACCGCCAGCAGCAATCGCTTTTTTCAAAATCAATCTCACCGCTTCAGCTAAGCGAGAACATTGAGGACGCGTCAGCTTCCCCGCTGGTTTTGCTGGATGAATGCCAGCCTCAAACAAACTTTCGGAGCAATAAATATTGCCAACACCAACTACCGCTTGACCAGCCAATAGAAATTGTTTAACAGCAACGCTACGTTTACGAGAGGCTTGATACAAGATTTCAGCGCCAAGTTCTCCAGCAAAGGCTGATGAAAAAGGTTCAACCCCCAACTTTTGCAGGAGAACATTTTTTTCTATTGGGCCTTTGGTTTTTGGATGCCACAACACCGCGCCAAATTTTCTAGGATCATGCAGACGCAGACTCAAGTTTCCAAACTCTAAAGTCACACGATCATGCAACTTCAAGGGGTCGGTACTAGGTAATACACGCAAGGTGCCCGTCATTCCTAAATGGACTAAGAGATGGCCCGTATCCAGTTCAATTAATAGGTACTTACCGCGCCTTTCAATAGCATGCACTTTTTGACCGGGCAAGATCTTTGGCAAGGTTTTAGGGACAGGCCAACGCAAGCGCCCATCAAGGACCTTGACAGCACTAATAGCACGCCCCTGTAGGTGAGGGGTAATTCCCAATCTGGTGACTTCAACTTCTGGAAGTTCTGGCATAAATCAATTGTAGATTCGCAGATTAGAATGTGCTTATGAGCAAATTTTTACTTAAATCCTATTTCAAGGGTTTATTACTTCTCTTTACTGCCTGCCTGAGTGCTGTATCTGGGTATGCGCTTGCTCAAGCAGACGAAGGACAGTCTGGGCAAGCTATTTTTGAAGTATTAGCCTCAGAAATCGCTTTGCAAAGAGGTGAAGCTGGCTTGGCGTACAACACCTATATGGAATTAGCCCGCCAATATAAGGACCCGCGACTTGCCCAAAGAGCGATGGAAATTGGAATTGCCGGCGGCTCCCCTGAATTGGCTTTAAATGCTGCCAAAACGTGGGATAGCCTATCTCCGGCATCTCAAACTAAACCCAAAGAAGTTCTGATCACATTGCTCGTCTTAAGCAATCGTTGGTCTGATGCGGTAAAGCCCGCAATTGCTTTGCTTCAACAGCAAACTCCAGCGCAGCAAGAAAATACATTACTGCAGCTACAAGCTTTGCTCAGCAAAGCAAAAGATGAGTCAGATGCATTGCGCGCTTTCTATGAAATCGCATCAACCGCAAAACCGCTACCCAAAGATCCAGGACTTCTCTACACCTATGCCATGTCAGCAGAAAAAGCTGGGCGTCTAGATGTGATGGAAAAAACCTTGCGTGAAATTTTGCGCAAGAGCCCAAATGATGCCAACTCTTTAAATGCTTTGGGTTACAGCCTCGCGGATCGAAATATCAAACTACCAGAAGCTTTTGCTCTCATTAGCAAAGCTCATCAGCTCTCACCTAAAGATGGCTTCATTTTGGATAGCCTGGGTTGGGTTAACTTTCGTCTTGGAAAAAATGAGCTTGCTTTAGAGCAACTTCAACAAGCATTCCGAATGAAACCCGAGGCTGACATTGCAGCACATACCGGTGAGGTATTGTGGGTAATGGGTCGTCGCACTGAAGCAGAAGAGATGTGGCAACAAGGTCAAAAATTAGATGCTAATAATCCCACGCTGAAAGAAACTTTAAAACGCTTAAAGCCGGATTGGTCCAATACGAATCAAGCAGCTTCCGGCTCTTGGGATGGGCGCTTCGCCGTTAAGGTCACAGGCCTTACCGATGCGCAAACTCAGGGCGGATCGGGCGGCTTTACGCTCACACAAGAACAGCTTAAAGACGTCCTAGAAATACGCAATCCTGTTGGCGGATCTATTGCAAAAATTACGATCATGCCTGGCGAAGCAACTCTTGAGCGCGATGGCCAAGTAGTTACTGCGATTGATGCAGATACCCTTGTTCAAAATACCCTAGGGCTTCCCTTACCAGCAAGAGGTTTATCTAACTGGCTAAGAGGTGAAGTCCGACCAGGTGGCGAGGCAAGCATTGAGAGAAATCCCAAGGGGCAAGTGAGCAAAATCAATCAAGATGGCTGGGACTTGGTTTATACCTGGGGCAATAAAAATCGTCTTGAAAAACTTAACATGAGTCGTAGCTCAAACATTGGATCAATTGATATTCGCCTAGTCTTTGACAACCCAAATGAGTGAAGTGAACCACCAGTCCATAAGGCTTCGCTCACCAGCTAAGCTAAATTTATTTCTACACATCGTTGGGCGCAGGGCCGATGATTATCACTTGCTGCAATCCGTCTTTCAGTTGATTGATTGGTGCGATACCATTCACTTAAAACTCATCCCAGAAAATGAAGTGCGTCGCATTAATCCAATCACTGGAGTTCAAGCTGATCAAGATTTAGTTGTTCGCGCCGCAAAGTTATTAAAAGACTTTGCCAAGATTGACTCTGGGGTTGAAATTAATCTGCAAAAAGAAATTCCGATGGGTGCAGGATTGGGAGGCGGATCATCGGATGCGGCCACCACTCTGATTGGCTTAAATCACCTTTGGAATCTCAATTTAGACCAAAAGACGCTTTGCGACATAGGCCTAAAACTTGGTGCTGATGTGCCATTTTTCATTTTTGGCCAAAATGCGTTTGTTGAAGGAATTGGCGAACAAATGCGCGAAATTTCCTTGGGTGACCGTGAATTTTTGGTGATCTTCCCCAATCAAGGGATCGCCACCAAGAGTATTTTTCAAGACCCTGAATTGACCCGAGATCACGGTCAGATTACAATTGATGGCTTTCTTGCATCGCCATGGTCAGATCTTTCAAACGATTGTCAGGCAGTAGCGATGCGGATTTGTCCTGAAGTGAAGCAAGCTTTGGATTGGATTAGTCAGGCGGTACCGGGCTCAGAACCCCGTATGTCAGGCTCTGGAAGTAGCGTTTTTACAGTCTTAGACCCTAAGGCTGATATCGCAAAACTGGAAAATCTTCTACAAAATCTTCCTAAAGGGTGGATAGGTCGGGTTGTTCGGGGGCTAAATAAAAATCCCGCTTACAATTTGATTTCTTCAGATTGATCCGTAGGGGAATCGCCAAGCTGGTTAAGGCACTGGATTTTGATTCCAGCATGCGAAGGTTCGAATCCTTCTTCCCCTGCCAAATACTGTAGAAATGACAAAGATAACCTTTTGACCCTACAAAATCCTTAAGACTATGTCCTCCACAAACTCTGATTTATTGACTTTATTTACAGGCAACGCAAATCCGGTTTTGGCTGAGGCTGTAGCCAAAGAGCTCAAGTTGCCAATGGGCAAAGCCTTTGTAGGTCGTTTCTCAGACGGTGAAATCCAAGTAGAAATTCAAGAAAACGTTCGTGGCAAAAATGTCGTGGTGATTCAATCAACCTGCGCTCCAACGAACGACAGCTTGATGGAATTGATGATCATGATTGATGCGTTGAAGCGTGCATCTGCAAGTCGTATCACCGCAGTAATCCCTTACTTTGGTTACGCACGTCAAGATCGCCGCCCACGCTCCGCGCGTGTTGCTATCTCCGCTCGTATCGTGGCAAATATGCTGCAATCCGTTGCTGGCATTGAGCGCGTTCTCACCATGGATCTCCATGCCGACCAAATTCAAGGCTTTTTTGATATTCCAGTAGATAACATTTATGCCTCCCCTGTTCTGTTGGCTGACTTAGAAGCACAAAAGACTAAAAAAGACTTGATCATTGTTTCTCCAGACATCGGTGGCGTGGTTCGCGCTCGCGCCATGGCAAAACAATTAGGCACGGATTTGGCGATTATTGATAAACGCCGCCCTAAGGCCAACGTATCTGAAGTAATGCACCTTATTGGCGAAGTAGAAGGTCGCCATTGTGTCATCATGGATGACATCATTGATACCGGCGGAACCCTCTGTAAGGCTGCTGAAGCGCTTAAAGAGCGTGGTGCCAAGGGTGTGACTGCTTACTGTACTCACGCCGTTCTATCAGGCGGAGCTGTAGCTCGTATTGCCGCCTCCGAATTAGATGAGTTGGTTGTCACCGACACCATCCCATTAACTGCAGAAGCCTTAAAAGTGAGCAAAATCCGTCAATTGACGGTAGCCCCATTGCTAGCCGAGACCCTTTCTCGCATCAGCAAGGGTGACTCAGTTATGTCTATGTTTGCTGAATAAGCCAAAAAACCCCGTTTTACCCCGTTTTTTGGCAGTTTTAGGGCATTTGTAGGCAAAAATCTTCATTCCCACGATATAATTGAAGGCTTTTCCGTTTGGTCGCGAACGGAAATTAACCTTAAAAGGGAATTTAATATGAAAGTTGTAGCCTTTGAAAGAAGCGTACAGGGAACGGGTGCGAGCCGCCGTCTGCGCAATTCCGGAAAAACTCCGGGAATCGTTTACGGTAGTAAAGATCCAGCCTTGGTCATCGAGTTAGACCATAACGCGTTGTTCCATGCTCTCCGCAAGGAAGCATTCCACTCATCTATTTTGGATTTGGAAATTAGTGGCAAGACACAAAAAGTGTTGTTGCGCGATTACCAAATGCATCCATTCAAGCCATTGGTTTTGCACATTGACTTCCAGCGCGTTTCTGCGACTGAGAAAGTTCATATGCGCGTTCCATTGCACTTCACTAATGCTGACACTTCAGCTGCCGTGAAATTGCAAGGTGCCGTTATTAGCCACATCCTCAATGATCTCGAAGTTTCTTGCTTACCAGCAGACTTACCAGAGTTTCTTGAGGTGGACTTGAGCAAAATTGAAGTGGGTCACTCTATTCACGCTAAAGACGTGGCATTGCCAAAAGGTGTTGCTTTGGTATTGCATGTTGAGCAAGAGAACCCAGTGATTGCAAATGCACGTATCCCAGCTGTTAAAGCTGCTGAGACTGAAGAAGCTGCTCCAGCAGCCGCTGCAGCTCCAGCCGCTCCTGCTGCTGATGCAAAGGACAAAGCTTAATTTATTAAGTCATCTGTTTGCGAAAGAAGCCCGCGCAAGCGGGCTTTCTTTTTATCTCTTGCTTCTTTTTGTCGAAATCCACTTATATCTTTACACTCTCATCATGACAAAATTAATAGTTGGCCTTGGCAATCCGGGCGATGAACACGAAGAAGATCGGCACAATGCTGGCTTCTGGTTTGTCGATGCCTTAGCAAAACAATTAAACGCTCGCTTTGAATCAGAAAAACGCTTTCACGGAAAAGTAGCAAAAGCGAAATGGGAAGGGGAAGATCTTTTTCTATTAAAGCCTGGTACATACATGAATCTGAGCGGACAAGCCGTTGGCGCACTCTGTCGCTTCCATAAAATCACGCCCGCAGATATTTTGGTGGTGCAAGATGAACTTGATCTCAAACCGGGAACTGCTCGGATCAAGTTGGGCGGAGGTACTGGTGGTCACAATGGCCTTAAAGATATTCAAGCGCATTTGGGTACACCAGATTACTGGCGTCTGCGTCTAGGCATCGGGCATCCGAGAGATGTCGCTGGTGATGGGCGACCCATGGATGTTGCTGACTATGTTTTACGTAGACCGCAATTAGCCGAGCAAAAACTTATTGAAACCAGCATTGAAAATGGTTTGCAAATTTTGCCGCTATTTTTAAAGGGTGATACTCAAACCGCGATGATGGAACTTCACTCGAAAGGCTAGGCTGTATTGGCCTTTTTGGCGGCAGTTAAGAGTTTGAACTTCACCATTAACTGCTCTTGGGTTTCTGTATGTTCGGGATTAAATGGAATGCAATCCACCGGACAAACCTGACGACACTGGGGCGCATCGTAGTGACCCACACACTCCGTGCATTTACTAGGATCAATCTCATAAATCTCTAAGCCCATATAAATTGCATCATTAGGGCATTCTGGCTCGCATACATCGCAATTGATGCATTCGTCGGTAATCATGAGAGCCATTTTTTACTCGATGGCCTTACTTATTGTTTTGATTGGCAGCAGCAATCTTTTGAACAAGCCACTTTTCGACAGATGGGAAAACAAACTTACTCACATCACCACCCATAGAAGCAATCTCACGAACAAAAGTGCCAGAGATAAATTGATATTGATCAGATGGGGTCAAAAATAGTGTCTCTACATCTGGCAAGAGATAGCGATTCATGCCCGCCATCTGAAACTCGTATTCGAAGTCCGATACTGCGCGTAAACCACGTACGATGACCCGTGCATTGTGTTCGCGAGCAAAATCTTTTAACAAGCCTTGAAAGCCAACCACCTTCACATTGGAGTAATGCCCCAGCACTTCCCTGGCAATATCAATTCGCTCTTCTAGAGTGAAAAAAGGATGCTTGCTACGACTTGAGGCAACACCAACAATCAGCTCATCAAAAATACTGGAGGCGCGACGAACTAAATCCTCGTGACCACGTGTGAATGGATCAAATGTTCCTGGATATACAGCGACAGTCATAACTCTCCTAAGGCTTTATCGGCTACAGGCAAGAGTTTAGCCTCTTCCAGACCGGAAAAGGCAGGCTTTTACCTGCCCCGCCTCTAAGTATTTTCCACAATGCCAGTCTGGCAGTAGGGCTTCTATCTCTTCGCGAGGTCGATTTGAGGGAAATTCGACATAAATGCCCCCGCCACCAGAGTCATCGCAAATTCTGCCGGCCTCAATGACGGCGTGATCTAGCAATGATGCGTCTTGAAAGGGGGGGTCAATAAAGATGAGGTTACTTGAGCGATCTACCTGTTGTTTTAAAAACTCTACGCTATCTCTTTGCAAAATTTCCACCACTCCAGTTACAGGCGATGATTGCAGTAGTGATAAATTAGTCACCAAGTTTTTATAAGCTTTTTTATCTTTCTCCAGAAGCGCAACAAAACTTGCACCACGTGAAGCCGCCTCAAAACCGAGAGCCCCTGTTCCTGCAAATAAATCTAAACAGCGCAAGCCCGTTAAATCTTGACCAAGCCAGTTAAATACAGTTTCTCGAATGCGATCCGTCGTTGGGCGTAGGCCAGGCAAATCTAATACTGTTAATAAGCGGCTTCTCCAAGCGCCTCCAATGATGCGCACCTTTTTAGGGGGCTCTGCCTTGAGAGACTTAGGCTTATTTATTTTGCGCCCCCAAGACAACAATCTTCATACGATCCATCGCAAGATATTTTTGGAATGCAGCAGTCACTTGTTCTAAGGTAACCGCCTCAACTTGTTTAGTCCAAATCTCCATCGTATCAAGCGGTAAATCATTCCAAGCAATGGATGACACGTTATCCAGGAGCTTGCGATTGTTATCAATACGCAACGGATAACCATTAATCAAATTCGCTTTTGCTGCAATAAGCTCAGTAGCAGTGGGACCATCAGCAATAAATTTTGCGATCGTAGTACTCATCACATCAAGAGCTAAGGCTCCCTGATCGCTCTTGGTTTGCAAGCCAGCCTGAAAGATGCCGGTATCTTTGCCTGGCGCAAAATAACTAAACACGCTATAGGCAAGCCCACGTTTTTCACGAACCTCACCCATCAAACGAGACACAAATCCACCACCACCCAAAACATAATTACCCACTAACAGTGGAAAGTAATCAGGGTTGTTGCGTGCTATTGCCGTCATGCCCATCGTAATATGCGCTTGCTGGGAGTCAAATGGAATCTGCGCCTCACGCTGGCTTAAAGGCTCTGCTGGTGAACGCTGAAAGTCCGGTAAAGATGCAATCACAGGGCCT
Organism: Polynucleobacter sp. AP-Titi-500A-B4; assembly: GCF_018688095.1. Lineage (NCBI taxonomy): Bacteria > Pseudomonadati > Pseudomonadota > Betaproteobacteria > Burkholderiales > Burkholderiaceae > Polynucleobacter > Polynucleobacter sp. AP-Titi-500A-B4. The sequence continues at coordinate 1,910,701 of NZ_CP061311.1, forward strand.
CCTGATTGTGGAATTCTTTTTAATAGCGTCTGCACAATCTCATTTGCTTGAGTTGAATCAACGTCGCCCACAATACTGACAATCATTCTATCGCCGCGGTAGAACTGTTTATAAAATTGCTGTAAGTCTCCCGTAGTAATAGTACTGACTGATTTAACTGATGGGGTATCTGCTAAAGGATAAGAACCGTAGACCATTTTTTTGAAACGGCGCTCCAATACATATTCTGGCTTCGTTTCTGCTTCAAGCAAACTAGTAATGGTTCTTTGCTTTTCTCGAGCAAGAATATTGGCATCGTATGTTGGTGCGCTCAACATTGATGCCGCAAGTTGCACAGCCCGATCTCGCAAATCTTTTCTACTCAAAGTGCGAATACGCAAAATAGCGCGTTCACCACTTACTGATAAGCCAATATTTGCACCAAGATCGGCGATCTCATCAGCAATTTGAGCTTCGTTCAATAAGCCCTTGTCACCACGAACCCCATAATTCATGAGGCCTGCAGCCATATCCGCTAAGCCGCTTTTACCCGCTGGGTCATACCGATCGCCGGCGTCAATGCTGACCTCAATATCGACCATCGGCAGTGCCTTGGTTTGAACTAAATAGGCTTTAGCACCCTTATAGTGATCAAGCTTCTCGATCGGCAATATGGCATTTGCACTCGTAACCACACCAAATACCAAAAGCGTTGTGGCAATACATTGCTTGAGAGCTCTCATTATTTGCTCTCCTTACTAACAGCCTTGCGCGCTTGAGGATCTAAAACAGCAATCGTCAAACCGTCATCTACTAAATATTTTTTGGCAACAGCTTGTACTTGCTCTGGAGTAATGGTTTGCATTTTTTCCAGCATGGAATCAATATCTTTCCAGGAGAACCCAGCCATCTCAGTACTGCCAATTTCCATCGCCTGACCAAAAATAGAATCACGCTTATAAATCTGATCCGAGAGGATGCGTACCTTGATGCGCTTGAGCTCAGACTCCAAAATACCCTTTTGCTTAATCTCTTCTATGGCTTTACGAATGCTAGATTGCGCTTGTGCAACCGTTTTTCCTTTAGCCATTGTGGCGCTAATCAGAAATAACTCTGGCCCACGCGAGACCATATCGTATCCAACACCCACATCATTAACAACTTTCTCTTGCTTTACGAGTGAGCGATTCAGACGTGCATTGTCGTAGCCATCCAGTACCGCAGTGAGCAACTCAAGTGCATATGGCTCAGGATTGTCTAGCTTGCCAGGCTCAAGGCGCGGAGCTTTCCAGGCCATAGTAAATTGTGCACTATCTGCTGGAGCCTTTACTTGGACCTGCTTCACGCCTTTTTGTGGCGGCTCAACTTGTGGCTTACGAACTGGTAATTCTTGTGGAGCTACTGCACCGTAATATTTTTCTACAGTCGCTAACACTTTTTTGGGATCAACATCGCCAGCAATCACTACCGTTACATTGTTTGGTTTATACCAACTACGATACCAATCTCTGGCATCAGCAGCAGTCATATTTTGTAAATCATTCATCCAACCAACCACTGGATGGCGATATGGAGAGCTCATATAAGCAGTTGCCATCAGCGATTCATTTAGCAGACTGCTAGGGTTATCTTCCGTCCGTAATCGGCGCTCCTCCATCACCACCTGAATTTCTTTTAAGAATTCTGCATCATCGAAATTCAAGTTTGACATGCGATCTGCCTCTAACTTGATGACTTCATCCAACTTTGATTTTTCAACTTGCTGAAAGTAAGCGGTGTAATCTCGAGAAGTAAATGCATTTTCGCGGCCGCCAACAGCAGCCACTAAACGAGAAAACTCACCCGCCTTTACCTTGTGGGTGCCCTTAAACATCATGTGCTCAAGAACGTGAGCAACGCCGGTTTTACCATTGACCTCATCCATCGAACCAGCGCGATACCATGCCATATGCGCCACAGTTGGAGCACGATGGTCTTCCCTCACAATGAGTTTGAGGCCATTGCTGAGCACAAATTCATGGGTATCTGCAGGATCTTTGCCAGCCGCCCAAGATAATTGAGTACACAGCAATAACAGGAAAGAAATTCGGAGTAAATTGGAACGCATCTGCTAAATCACCATATCCCAAGAATTAAATTGATAAGATGCAAGGATTAAATTGTATCGATTATGTTCGGCTTACGTAAAACCCTCGGATCTCTATTCAAATCCAGCAAGACTGATGATGCTTGGTTTGATACCTTAGAAGAATCACTCATTCAAAGTGATGTGGGCTTACCCACGACTGAGCAATTGATTAGCAAGTTACGTAAAGCGGCTAAATCTGAGAAAGCCTCAAGCCCAGAAGAGCTACAGACACTCCTCATTCAAGAGGTTGAAGCTCTATTACGGGTTTTAGAGCCGTCTCCGAACCCATTATTTAAAAGCCACCAAGACAGCATTCCTGAGGTTTGGCTTGTAGTTGGAGTCAATGGCGCAGGCAAAACAACCACCATTGGTAAGCTTTGCAGGCTCTTTCAATCTCAAGACAAATCAGTGCTTCTTGCAGCAGGCGACACTTTTAGAGCGGCGGCACGCAATCAATTGCAAGAATGGGGTGGACGTAATCAGGTTGATGTCATCACGCAAGAAGGTGGTGATGCAGCAGCAGTAGCGCACGATGCAATCCATTCAGCCATCTCTCGTAAAAGCGATATTCTGATTATCGATACAGCTGGACGCCTTGCCACTCAAGATCACCTGATGGAGGAACTGAAGAAGGTAAAGCGCGTCATCGGTAAAGCGCTTCCTGGAGCCCCTCACCACACCTTATTAGTTTTGGATGGCAATACGGGTCAGAATGGCTTAAGCCAGGTGAAGGCCTTCCATGCAGCCTTGGGGCTCACGGGAATCATTGTGACCAAGCTTGATGGCACCGCTAAAGGCGGCGTAATCTGTGCCCTAGCCCATACCCTTAAAGATGGTCCAAAACCGGCTGTTTTAGCCCTAGGCAAAGGTGAGGGAATTGAAGATTTAGCCCCATTCACAGCGAGGCAATATTCTTCTGAATTATTCAATTAATTCAACCACTTACAGATCATCTAAAGCATTAGCACTCTCTTGACAAGAGTGCTAAAATAGTCTTCTATTAACACCTCATATCGATAAAAAAATGGTTCAAAAGAAATCTGACAAACCGAATTTGCAAAGGCTGCCTGTAGCGCAGGCTGCAGCGGCGTCCGCATTTCCGATGCTGCCATCCCTTGGGGTTGGCACGCTCGATTCATATATTGCTTACGTTAATCGCGTACCCATGCTTAGTGCTGCAGAAGAGTTACATCTTGCGCAGGAATTTCGTCGCACTGAAAATGTAGAGGCCGCTAAAACTTTAGTGCTTTCACATTTGCGTCTCGTCGTTTCTGTTGCGCGCCAATATCTTGGCTATGGCATTCCACATGCTGACCTCATTCAAGAGGGGAACATTGGTTTGATGAAAGCGGTCAAACGTTATGACCCAAACAATGGCGCCCGCTTAGTGTCTTACGCAATCCACTGGATCAAAGCAGAAATTCATGAGTACATTCTCAAGAATTGGCGCTTGGTCAAAATGGCAACAACCAAAGCACAACGCAAACTGTTCTTTAACTTACGCAGCAATAAACCTACTTTGAGTGCACTCACACCTGCTGAAGTGGATGCTTTAGCAAAAGCGCTTGATGTAAAAGGTTCAGACGTTAAAGAAATGGAAATGCGCCTTGCTGGTGGTGATGTTGCACTTGAAGGCGATGATAGCGATGAAGATGCTGCGTATGCACCTATCCAATGGCTTGCTGACAACAGTCAAGAGCCTACTGAGCGTATTGCTCATGCAGAGACAGACGCATTACAGGGCCCTAAATTAGATCAAGCCTTGATGGCCTTAGATGAGCGTAGTCGCAACATTGTGCAGTCACGCTGGCTGGCCATGGATGCTGATGGTCATGGCACCAAGACTTTGCATGACCTTGCTGATGAATATGGCATCTCTGCAGAACGTGTTCGCCAAATTGAAACAGCCGCCCTCAAAAAGATGCGCGGCATGTTGCAAGCACAAGCAGCTTAAAGCCACTCTAATTACTCCTGCTTACTTTAGAAGTTCTTTCAAGTCATGCGCCAAGGTCTCAGGACCTTGAGCATGCTTGATATATAAACGTAAGCGTCCCTCGGGATCAAACGCGTAACTACCAGCAGTGTGGTCCATGGTGTAAGAGCCCGGGCTAGCACCTGGAACCTTCTTGTAATAAATCTTGAAGTCCTTAGTCACTTTTTCTAGTGCAGCCTCGTCTGCAGGACGTAAACCTAGAAAGCGTGAATCAAAAGACGGCACATATTGCTTCAAAATAGCCGCAGTATCGCGCTCAGGATCAACCGTTACAAATAGCACTTGCACCTTATCTGACTTCGGACCCAATAAGGTCATGACCTGCTGCATCTCTGTCAAAGTAGTTGGGCAAATATCAGGGCATTGGGTATAACCAAAGAACATCACCACGACCTTGCCCTTAAAGTCGGCGAGCGTTCTCACTTTTCCATCTGGATCAACCAAGCTAAAGTCTTTACCAAATGCGGTGCTACCAGTGATGTCGATATTTTTAAACTCAGGCTTCGGACTGCAGCCAGCGAGAAGGACTAAAAATGCAGTAATGAAGCAAGTGCGCAGAAAAGTGAGTTTCATCTTAGAGGAAGTAATGGTCTATGAGTAGCGCCGCAAAGAGCAAAGACAAATAGGTAATTGAAAAACGGAACGTTTTCTTAGCCAAGGCATCGCTATAGGAAATAAATAGCGCAATGACATACGCCAAGAAAATCAAACCCAGAATAATTGACGATACCAAGTAGACCATGCCACTCATGCCATAGATATAAGGCAATAAAGTTGCCGCAATCAAAATTAAGGTGTAGAGCAAGATGTTGAGTAAGGTAAAACGCTCACCATGAGTTACCGGGAGCATCGGCAAGCCCGATTGAACATAGTCATCACGCCGATATAAAGCCAAGGCCCAAAAATGGGGTGGCGTCCATACAAAAATAATAAGCACCAAAAGCCAAGCTTCGGCTGAAACCGTATTGGTTACTGCTGCCCAGCCCAGCGCTGGCGGCATCGCACCAGACAGACCACCAATCACAATATTCTGAGGGGTGGCAGGCTTTAATAGCCAAGTGTAAATAACGGCATAACCAACAAAGGTTGCGAGCGTCAGCCACATGGTTAATGGGTTACAGAAATTCCAGAGAATAATCATTCCTAATGAGCCAAGAATGATCGAGAAAACAATAATATGAAATGGTGTTACTTCACCAGTTGCAGATGGACGCCATGAAGTGCGCTTCATCTTGGCATCTACTGCCTGCTCAATTAAACAGTTCACTGCAAATGCTGCGCTGGCTAATAACCAGATACCAACAATGCCACCCAAGAGCACTGGGTAAGGGACCATACCCGGTGTTGCCAAGAACATGCCAATGATTGCGCAGAAAACTGCGAGTTGAGTCACCCTAGGTTTTGTGAGAACCCAGTACTGACGCCAACGTGGCATCGCCATTGGTATTTTTGTATTTGATGTACTCATAGTGACTTCCAAGAAGTCCAATAACTCAATCTGACTAAGCAGAATACCAAAGCAGCAGAGCCTGCGGTATGTAATAAGGCAGCCAATAAAGGCCACTGAAAGACAACATTGGAGATCCCAGTCAAAATCTGCAAAACGAGCAAGCTAAATAAAAGTCTGGCGAAGCGTCTCAAACCTGGTGTTGCGGGCGTTGAGAGTTTAAGAGCCCTCCATCCTAAGAATGAAAATATCAGCAATAGCAGCACAGCAAAGAGGCGGTGTGCCCAGTGAATCGTCTGTAGCGCCACCGGCGAAATAAACTCTCCCTGCGCATTTAAGCCTAGTTGACGCCAAAGCGTGAAGCCCTCGGCCCAATTAGTTTCTGGCCAAGCTGCGCCCAGACAGGTTGGAAAATCTGGGCAAGCCAAAACGGCGTAATTGGTGCTTACCCAAGCACCTAAGAAGACCTGAATGGCAAGCACCAGAAACGCTAGCAATAACAAAGCTGCCGGCAATGGCTTAATGCGCAATGTGCGCACAGCAGAAATTTTTTCTTCCCAGGCTTGCTGTGCATAAGCAGTTAAACAAGCTAATAAAAGTAAAGCTAACATCAAATGAATGGTCACAATAATGGGTTGCAATTTAAGAGTTACCGTCCAAGCACCAAAAGCCCCTTGAATACATACCAACAAGAGTAATCCCAAGCTACCAATGAGCGGAACCCTGCCTAAGGTTTTGACTTTATTCAAGGCCAATGCCACTTGCACCAAAATCAGCGCGCCCACAGTCATTGCTAAATAGCGATGGATCATTTCTATCCAGGCTTTCATCACGGTGACAGGGCCACTAGGTAAGGCGCTTTCAGCCCGTTGTATATCGCTTAATGCATGAAACGGATTAGAGGTGCCATAGCAACCAGGCCAATCTGGGCAACCTAGACCCGAATCGGTTAAACGGGTAAAGGCGCCAAATACAATCAGATCGAAGGTCATAAATACTAAGACCCAATTGAGTTTCTGAAAAAAACTATAGCCCGGTCTTGTCCAAAGATAGGCCAATGGCAAGCCAGCAAATAGGATTGCAATAGCAGCCAACTCTAAGAATAAAACCAGATTGGGCATTACAAATTCTCGCCCTTATGATTTAACTTTAAGAGCTTTTCTAAATCTTTCTTAAAACTAGAAAATTCTTTAGGTGAATTCGTGACAGGGAAATACATCATCTTCGCTGGACTTGGATCAATCAACTGAATCTCTTTACCAGCACCCTCTTTATTAAGCCACGCCTCGAATTCAGATCGAGACTTTGGATCTGCAGGCAATGACACTACCTTGAGTCCTGCCGTCTGCTCGTCATAAGCCTTAGAAACCTCAGGATCAACTGGCTTGCCATCCGTATTGACCCACACAAGCTGGACCCGCTTACTCTCTCTGCCCATTGCGACTCTGGTCTGGCGCATAAGAAATAATGCCTCAACACACTTTGTATCTTTAATTTGGCACTCACCTGCAGGTCGCGCAATTAACAAAGTCCATTTACCTTGTAAAGGAACTTCGAGCCAAGCACTATTAAATTCTTGAGCGGGATAAACCAGAGTACCAAAATTTGTTTTTCCGCCCTCAGGCTTAATCACGTAGTACGCAAAGTAGGATGCAATTACAGGACTCGCGCAAGCAAGCAATAGCAAGAGCATTTGAATGCGGCCACGGCGAGTCCGCGCATTGATTGCTGCTGTATCCATCTGTGAAGCCGGAATTAATAACTCTTTATCACTCACCCTTAAACCCCATTCCCAGCGCGTTGGCGCCAATATTGCCGTAGACCAGTAATTAACCAAAACAAAAAACCGCAGACGGCTAAAGCAAACCACTGGAATGCATAAGCATAATGGCGATCGACTCCGCTTGTCAGAGGAGCCCACTCGCGCAACAGGCCATCATTAAGACCTGCCTCTTCTTCACGCAAGATGAAGGGCGCTTGAGTCCAGCCACGAAGACTACCTTCTGCTACCAAATAAAAATTTTGCTCGATTTTTGGCTTGCCAACATCAGCCGATGGCTTACCATCGCCCAACTCATAAACCTTGCCTGGGTGAGCAAATACAATACCCTCGACATTCACTACACCAGCCGGCGTTTTAACAGAAGGCAAAGTCTCTCGATTCTCATTGTTGCGCGGGGCCCAACCTCGATTAATCCAAAGCACTTCATCACGAGCTTCGAGACGCAAGGGCATCATTAAATAAAAGCCGGCTTGCGATGCACTAGCACCTGCTGCAGGCATGGGCCTTGGTCGGTTGTCCAACCAGATTGCCGCCTCTGGAATGAACTGGCCACGTGCAATCATGCGACGCTCACTCGCCTCCTCTAAAGCCCAAGTTCCAGTATTGGCATTCAAAATAGGCATTTGTTGTTTGGCCAATAAATTAGCAGCTAAAGCAATTTTGGTATTCGCTCTGCTCAACTGCCAGATACCCGCTCCACAACCAAGCGCAATCACCAGCAAGGCTGATACAGTAGCAACTATGCGCTTTGTGACAAGGCTGTCAAACAGGCTATTTAAAGGATTCAAGATAAGGATTTCAGATGAAGTGGATTATTCCAATTGTCCTACTAATGATCGTTGCTAGCTTAGGCTCGGCGCTTTATTACATGATGAAAGATAAAGGCAATAGCGCCAGAATGGTTCACTCTCTCATGCTGCGCATTGGCTTATCTATTGCGCTGTTTCTAGGTATCCTACTGGCCCATTACTTTGGACTCATTCAAGCTACTGGAATCAAGGTTGGTACAAACTAATTTGTTGCCAGGTATAGCGGTACTCAAAAAAGGAATCGGGGCTTTAAGCCCCGATTTTTTATTCCGATTACATCCAGTAAACAGCGATATACAGACCAAGCCATACGACGTCAACAAAGTGCCAGTACCAAGCAGCACCCTCAAATGCAAAGTGGTGTTTAGCAGTGAAATCTCCGCGAATCATACGACGCAAGACAATCGCCAACATTGTCCCGCCGAGGAACACGTGGAAGCCGTGGAAACCAGTCAACATGAAGAATGTTGAACCGTAGATACCTGAAGTCAATTTCAAGTTCAACTCGTGATAAGCATGATAGTACTCATAAACTTGGAAGCCCAAGAAGATTGCGCCCAAACCAACGGTTGCAGCCAAGCCAATGATGGCTTTCTTCATATGGTTCTCAACTAATGCATGGTGAGCAATCGTGATCGTTACACCTGAGCTCAACAATAACAAGGTATTGATAGTTGGAATTGGCCAGGGACCCATGGTTGTGAATTTCTCAACCAAACCAGCAGGACCATCGTTTGGCCAAACCGCTTGGAAATTAGGCCAAAGTAACTTGCTCTCAACGTCACCCATCCAAGGCATCGCAATATTCCGAGCATAGAACAAGGCTGCAAAGAATGCGCCGAAGAACATGATTTCCGAGAAGATGAACCAAGCCATCGACCAACGGTAGGAGACATCGACGTTTACGCCATTCTTGCCCGAGTTTGACTCAGCAATTGTGTCACCAAACCAGTGGTACAGAACGAAGATAACCCAGGCCACACCTGTGAGGGTTAGTGGACCGCCCCAAGAAGCGTGATTAACCCAGCCAGAGATACCGAAAGCAAAGCCAATGAGGCCAAGCGCAGCCATCGCTGGATGTCTAGATAGTCCTGGGACGAAATAGTGTGGGGTTGAATTGGATGACATCTTATTCTCTCTATTCAATCAAAAAATAATCAATGGGACACAACTGCTTTCACTATTAAGAGCAGGATGGCCATAAAAATTATGGCCCCAAGAACACCCGCAATAATAATGTGTACAAAACTCAATGAAGCTACATCTTCCTGCAAACCTGATTTCTTACGCACCCCTAAAAAACCCCACATCACGGCTTTCATAGACTGCATAAAACTACTTTTCTTCTTCACGAAACAACCTTTGATTTAGGAGCTGGTGGAGTACCGCCCAAGCCTAACTCAAAAAAGGTGTACGACAAGGTGATGGTTTTTACATCATCCGGCAAACCTGCATCAATTACAAAAACAACTGGCATCTTCTTGGTTTCATTTGCCGCCAGCGTTTGCTCTTGAAAACAAAAACACTCTAATTTCGTAAAAAACTCTGTCGCACTTTTAGGCGCATAACTCGGTATAGCTTGCGCCCTTACTGAACGATTCTGATTGTTGGTAACTTCATAAACAATCTCTGTCATCTCACCAGGATGCACTTCTAAAAAATTCTTGACCGGCTTGAATGTAAAAGGGCCACGACTATTAGAATCAAACTCAATCGTTACAGTACGAGCATAGTTAACCTGGGTATTGCCGACCTTATTAGGGCTATAAGCTCTAATGCCATAGTCATTCTTATTCGTTACTACGTTAATTCCAGTGACCTCGCATAGAGCCTTATACATTGGCACTAAAGCATACCCAAAGCCAAACATCATCACCGCTGCAATTAAGAGCTTGACTAAGATTTGACGATTTAGCGATTGAGTTGAAATCATTTTCATTAGCTAGGCTTGTCCCAACACACTCCACTTCATCACGATACCGATAAAGAAAACGATTGCGACACTCAACAAAATCAAGCCTAGGCGACGATTACTCGCAGCTTGGGCTTGTTTTGAAGACAAATTAGATTCCAGCTTCACGCAATTGCTCTGCGCTTGGCGGAGTTTCAAAAGTATGATGAGGTGCAGGGGAAGGAATAGTCCACTCCAAGCCTTTAGCACCATCCCATGGTTTCATCGGCGCTTTTTCACCTTGACCGCGATATGCTGGCATCACAACGAAGAGCAGGAAATAAACCTGTGAAAGACCGAAGCCTAAGGCGCCAATCGAAGCGATCGAATTGAAATCAGCAAACTGAGTTGGGTAATCAGCATAACGACGTGGCATACCTGCCAAGCCCAGGAAATGCATTGGGAAGAAGGTAATGTTGAAGAAAATCATGGAGGTCCAGAAATGGATCTTGCCACGAGTTTCACTAGCCATATAGCCCGTCCACTTTGGACACCAGTAATAAAAACCAGCAAACATAGCAAACAATGAACCCGCTACCAGCACATAGTGGAAGTGCGCTACAACGTAGTAAGTATCTTGCAGGCCAATATCAATTGGAGCCATTGCGAGAATCAAACCAGTAAAACCACCCATCGTAAACACAAAGATGAAGCCAATAGCCCACAACATTGGAGTTTCAAAGGTCATTGAACCTTTCCACATTGTTGCAACCCAGTTAAAAATCTTCACGCCAGTTGGAACTGCAATCAACATCGTTGCGTACATGAAGAACAATTGGCCTGTTACTGGCATACCCGTTGCAAACATATGGTGAGCCCAAACGATAAATGACAAGATCGCAATAGACGATGTTGCATAAACCATGGAGCTATAACCAAACAAAGTCTTTCTGGAGAAAGCAGGAACGATTTCACTGACGATTCCGAATGCAGGCAGAATCATGATGTAGACCTCTGGGTGCCCAAAGAACCAGAAGATATGCTGGAACATGATTGGGTCGCCACCACCAACAGCGGAGAAGAATGAAGTACCAAAGTGACGATCAGTTAAAACCATCGTGATTGCGCCAGCCAACACAGGCATCACAGCAATCAACAAATACGCGGTGATCAACCAAGTCCAGCAGAACATTGGCATCTTCATCAAACTCATACCAGGCGCGCGCATATTCAAGATAGTTACGATGATGTTGATCGAGCCCATGATGGAAGAAGCACCTAGCAAGTGGAGCGCAAAAATCGCCATATCCATGCCAGGACCCATTTGTGATGTCAATGGAGCGTAAATAGTCCAGCCACCTGCTGGTGCGCCACCAGGAACCAAGAATGAACTCAGCAACAATGTCGCAGCGACCGGCAAGATCCAGAAGCTAAAGTTATTCATACGTGCAAACGCCATATCAGATGCGCCGATTTGCAAAGGCACCATCCAGTTAGCAAAGCCAACGAAGGCTGGCATGATCGCACCGAACACCATGACTAAACCATGCATCGTGGTTAATTGGTTAAAGAATTCAGGGCGCAGGAATTGCAAGCCAGGTTGGAATAATTCCAGACGAATTCCCAGGGCCATCACGCCGCCAGCCAATAAGCTAACAAACGAGAAGATCAGGTACATCGTGCCGATGTCTTTATGGTTGGTTGCGAACAACCAACGACGCCAACCATGTGGCGTGTGATCATCATGCGCGTGATCGTGTGCGTGATCGTGGGTAGTAGAGACTGTGCTCATAAATTACTCCGGTTTCGTTTTATCTGTATTGGTTAATCTGAATTAATTGCCGCCGCGCGCAGTAATAATTTCTTGGGTCTGAATCACTTCACCCGTCTTATTACCCCATGCGTTACGTGTATAGGTCATCACTGCAGCGATATCGCCATCAGAAATTACGCCAGCCCACTTCGGCATCGCGCCCTTACCATTGATGAGGATGTTGAATTGGCCTGCTTTAGGACCATTCACCACCTTACTGCCATCCAATGCTGGGAATGCGCCTGCGCCTTTGCCGTTTGCTTGGTGACATGCAGCACAGTTCGCTGCATACACTTTAGCGCCGCGTTCTTTTTGCTCATCCAAGGTATAAACCTTAGACGGATCATCGCCGCCAGCGCCCATTTCTTTCTTCTTCTGTGCAACCCAAGCGGTGTAGTCCTCTTCTGAAACAACTTTTACAACGATTGGCATAAAGGCGTGCTCAGCACCGCAAAGCTCAGAACACTGGCCGCGGAATGTGCCGATGGTTTCTGCTTTAAACCAAGTATCGCGAACGAATCCAGGGATTGCATCTTGCTTGACGCCAAAAGCCGGAATAGTCCAAGCATGAATCACGTCGTTCGCTGTAGTAATCAAACGAATCTTTTTGCCAACCGGTACAACCATTTCGTTATCGACTTCCATCAAATACGTATTTGATTTTGGTGCAAGATTGTTAATGGCTTCACGTGAAGTAGCTAAGGTAGACAAAAAGCTAATACCTTCGCCCTCACCTTTAATGTAGTCGTAACCCCACTTCCACTGATAGCCAGTAGTCTTAATAGTGATGTCAGAGTTTGTGGTGTCTTTCATTGCAACAACCGTTTTAGTTGCAGGCAATGCCATCCCGATCACGATGAGTAATGGGATTACTGTCCAAATAATTTCAACGGTTGTGCTCTCATGAAAAGAGGCTGACTTGTGACCCAATGATTTGCGGTGTTTCAAAATCGAATAGAACATGACACCAAATACACCCACAAAAATGAGTGCGCAAATCACCAACATCATCCAATGCAACCAATGGATTTCTTGCATGATTTTGGTGGCTGGGGCAGTGAAATTGAGCTGATTTACAGCTGGGCCGCCAGGCATGTTTTCTGAGGCGTGTGCAAAAGCAGTGCCGAAGGCTGCTACTAAATAGAGCGAAGCCCTAGTGACTTTTCCAAATAAATTCATCTTATTCTCTGTTGATTGTCATGAGCACTGCAGCAAAACACGCTACAAAATGCTCAAAATGCGGTCTCAAGCCAATACATCCAGCCGTGATTATAGGGTCAATTAGGATCAAGAACAAACAGGGGCAAGCTACCAGCATCCAATCTTGGTCAAGGTTTAAATGATAGTAAGCACTTACACTTAAGCAGGATATTACCTAGTCTTGCGTCCAATTTGATTTACGTCAATATAAGTAACGCTGTCCTGCGACTTAGAAAGGCCCTTACCAAGGACCCAAGCATGCCCATAAACCACCTCTAAGGTGATTTTTTGAGGTAAAACTGTCATTTCAGACTCCAATTGCGGGTTCAAGGTGACCAACTTTAAGGCCTCTAAATCAGCCAATAGAAGCTCTGGCGTTTCATAATCCAAGGTCAGGTATTCCATATCCATAACTGGGTCAGAAAAACGCTCGCCCATCAGCGCGTCCCCTATATCGTGCATATCCCAGGGGCTCAATAAATTTTTCAACTGAAAAGGGGTGGTTTGTAGCGAACGCAATTCTTTTCCGGTATCGGGACCTAGGTAACTAAACGCAATAAGGCCGCCTTCTCGAAGAACCCGTCGACACTCCTGCAAGAAACTTTTGGGATCCACTAAGTCTTGCAACAGGAGATCGCTAAATACCAAATCAACAGAATTATCAGGAACGTCAAATTTGCCCGTAGAGAGATAGTTTGTCATTGGACTTACTCGACCACCCCGGAAAATTGAACGCCAATTAGCAATTGTTTTTGCGATCTTTAACTGCAATCCACTTAAGCCATCCTCAGCAATACTATGAATACATGCGCTTGGCAAACGTTTCGCAAAAGCAGAAAAATGTTTTCCAGAAAAATCTGGAATGACTAATATATCTTTCACGTCTAATTTGACGATATCGAGTTTTTGCAACATACGGTATGCAATTTCGTCTTGTAACCATCTGATCGGCTGGGTCATTGACTCAGTATACTCAGCGCCCCATGCAATTTCTAGAGAATCTTGCTCAAGCGATTAGTGCGCAAATATTACCGACAGCCTGTATTGCCTGTCAGAAATTTCAATCGGATTCTATTTGCACTTCTTGCCTTGTTGCACTAGAAAGCAACAGTCTTATTCACTATGAGTGTTGCTATCAATGTAGCATCCCACTCAAAACCCAAGAACTTGTTGATCGGCGTTGTGACAATTGCAAAATAAGATCCCCATTTTTTGATGAGACCTACTGTCTTGATCGCTACGACGGCATTTTGCAAGAGGCCCTTCATCAACTCAAATATCAAAAAAGAATTGTATTTGCGCATGGGATAGCTAAAGCATGGAATCAAATTCAAGCCAATCGACTAGATCAATGCAGAGCGGACTATTTGTTACCAGTGCCACTCAGTGACCACAAATTACTCGCCCGAGGATTTAATCAAAGCTGGGAGTTAGCAAGAAGAATTGCTTGTAATCAGTATGTAGAAAAATTGCCTTATGCCTTAAAGCGTCATCATCATGAAGACCATCAAGCAGGCAATCCTCTTAGCGCAAGGCAAGAGGCCATTCGCCAGATGTTTTATATTGATCCTCAATATGCAGACCGTTTAGCGGACAAGACGGTCATTGTCTTTGATGATGTGATGACCACCGGGGCGACACTAAATGAAATTGCGCGTATTCTCAAAGCCCTAGGAGCCATACATGTGATTAACTGGGTAATACTGAGAACAACGCGATTTACTTGATCAAGCGCTAAAGAATTGATAATGCAGCATGTTTAATATTGTTTTATTCGAACCCGAAATCCCTCCCAACACGGGCAACATCATTCGCTTGTGCGCCAATACTGGGGCAAAACTCCATCTGATTGAGCCTTTAGGTTTTCCAATGGAGGATGCTAAATTACGCCGCGCTGGCTTGGACTACCACGAGTTCGCAAGCATTAAAGTGCATGCCAATTGGGCACAGTTTCTTGCCAATGAAAATCCTGACCCTCAGCATCTTTTTGCTTTAACTACGAAAGGCAATGGAAAGTTTCATGAGGGTAAATATTCGCCTGATGACTATTTCATCTTTGGCTCAGAAACCAAAGGAATCACAGATGAGGTACGTAACTCAATTCCAGCGGTCAATCAAATGCGGCTTGCAATGCAAGACAGCAGTCGCAGCCTGAACTTATCGAATACGGTTGCAATTGTCGTGTATGAAGCTTGGCGCCAAAATGGTCTTGCAGGCGGCAAGTAAAACTTAAACAGTCTTAAGTCTCAATTTTTGGGTCGCGGCCCATCAGCTTTCTGACGGCATCCTTAGCATCAAGCTTGCCAGCAAGCACTTCACCCATCATGGCAGTAATAGGCATCTCTACCTGCAAACGCTTGGCTAGATCACCTACAGCAGCAGCACATAAGACGCCCTCTGCCACATGACCTAAGCCAGCTAGGATCTGATTTAAAGATTTACCTTTAGCCAACTCAAGCCCAACACGGCGATTGCGAGAGAGGTCTCCCGTTGCAGTCAAAATCAAATCGCCAACACCGGTTAAGCCCATACAAGTCTCTGATTTACCGCCGGCTGCTTTTACCAAACGCATCATCTCAGCCAAACCACGCGTGAGCACTGCCGCTCGAGCATTTAAACCAAGGCTTAAGCCATCGCCAATACCCGCAGCGATTGCCAATACATTCTTCACAGCCCCGCCTAATTCAACACCAATCAGATCATCACTTGAATACACACGCATATTTCCATGATGAAAAGCGGCTTGAACAATTTTGCAAAGCTCCTCAGAAGAGCTGGCTACCGTTAATGCACATGGCATTCCTGCGCCAACTTCATGTGCAAAGCTGGGTCCAGACAAGGCACCATAAGAGTGTTTTAAACCATGACTATGAAGCTGGTCCTCTCGCTCCACCACTTGATGCGGTAACAACGCAGTCGCTGGCTCCAACCCTTTACACAACCAAATAATATTCAGGGGATGGTCTGTAATCTTCAGAACCTTGGCAATCGTTTCCGAAAGCCCGGACATTGGTGTTGCAATCACCAAAAGATCTTCGCGCCCAAGTCGTTTGACTGCAGCTGCAAAGTCACTTTCTAACTGCAAATGTTTGGGTAAAGCAATGCCTGGAAGATAAGTATGATTTTCACCTCCTTGGGCGATAGCTTTTAGCTGTTCTGTACTACGAGACCATAAGCAAACATCTTCTGCTCGAAGCTGGCGCGCAGCTTGAGAGGCCATTGCAGTCCCCCAAGCACCTGCACCGAGCAATGTCACTTTCATAATGGGTGACCTAGCCTTACTCGCTTAGTTAGGCAGAATAATTTTGCTTTCATCCGCACCATCGTCAGATTTTTCACCAGATGCTTGCTGAGCTTGCATCAATCTGTGCTCATACATGCCATGAAAATTAATTTCATTCAAATGGATAGGCTGGAAGCCTGCGCGACTGATCACATCAGCCATATTCGAGCGTAGGTATGGATAGAGAATCGTTGGACAAGTAATGCCTAACATTGGATCAATTTGCTCTGCTGGAATATTTCTGAACTCAAAAATACCGGCTTGATTGGCCTCAACCAAGAAGAGCACCTTGCCTTCAACACGTGCTGTCATAGTAGAACTTAATGCCACCTCAAAAAGTTCTTCGCCAATTCGATTTACAGCAATGTCGACCTCTACCTGCACCTGTGGCTCAGCCACTACTAAGAATATTTCAGGAGCGTTGGGTTGCTCTAAAGATAAATCCTTTAGAAAAATACGTTGGATGCTAAATGCAGGAGCCTTAGAATCAGTACTGGCTGCACCAGGGGTGGAAGATTGTTCAGTCATTACAAACTTTCTTTATGTTTTTAATCTATTAAGCCAATAAAGGATCAAGCTTTCCAGCGCGATCCAAAGCTACTAAATCATCATAGCCACCCACATGAGTCTCGCCAATATAAATTTGCGGAACTGTGCGGCGACCAGTACGAGTCATCATGATTTCACGCTGTGAAGGATCGCGATCAATCAAAATCTTTTCTAAATTTCCAACGCCCTTTTTGATCAACAGTTTTTCTGCCATGACGCAGTATGGGCAAACCTGTGTGCTGTACATCGTTACCTGTGGCATATCTTCCCTTACTTAACCAATGGCAGGGCAGCAGTTTTCCACGCTTGGACGCCTCCGTCCAAAACGCCGACCTCAACAAATTCGAGTTTTTGTACTTGCGCCAAGGCTTTACGTGACTGAACGCCTGTATCGCACACCAATACTAAGGGACGCTTGCGATCGAGCTTCAGGGCTTCAATAGCACTCACAAGATTAGCAGCGCTTGCCAACTTTGCACCAGGCAAATGGCCTGCTTTATATGCATCTTCAGCACGCAAATCCAAAACATGGGCTTTACGGCGATTAATCCAAATCGTCGCTTCGGTAGGCGATAAGCCTTTTCCGCTAATAAGCGTAGATAATGTGGGTAGGAAAAGCGCTAGGCCCGAAGTCAGCAACAGGGCAATAAGCGCTAAATTATCAATTTGCGTGAGAAAGTTCATCACCGGATTATAGAATGGCTCTATGAAACAACTTGTCCTTATTCGTCATGGCGAATCCGCCTGGAACCTTGAAAACCGCTTCACTGGCTGGGCGGATGTCGACTTAACCCCCAAAGGCGCAGAACAAGCCCAAGCTGCAGGAGAAAGCCTCAAAAAAGCAGGTTATGAATTTGACATCGCCTACACCTCTGTTTTAAGGCGCGCTATTAAGACGCTATGGCATGTTCAGGACGCCATGGACCTCATGTGGATCCCAGTAGTACATAGCTGGCGATTAAATGAGCGCCACTATGGTGCGCTGACCGGCCTAAACAAAGCAGAAACTGCTGCCAAGTATGGCGACGAACAAGTCCACATTTGGCGTCGCTCTTACGATGTTCGACCACCGCTACTAGAAGCGCATGATGAACGCAACCCAAAAAATGACAGCCGCTATTCAAAATTAAATGCTGCTGATATTCCTCTTGGTGAGTGCCTGAAAGACAACGTTGAACGCGTGCTGCCACTTTGGAATGAATCTATCGCCCCAGCACTGAAAGCGAATAAGCGTGTTTTGTTGGTAGCACACGGAAATAGCATTCGTTCCTTAATTAAATATTTAGACCAGATGTCCGATGAGGCCATCATGGAAGTCAATGTTCCTAATGGCATTCCACTGGTTTACGAGTTGGATGACAACCTCAAGCCAATACAACATTTTTACCTGGACTAAGATAAATAATATGCGTCACTTTCTGAAGAACTTTGCCCTGATAGCGGTTGGCCTCATTGCTGGTGTAGCTGCTACTATTCAACTCTCGGCGACTGCCCAACAAGGCTCTCAATTACCTTTAGATGAATTGCGGACGCTCTCTAATGTATTTGCACAAATTAAACGTGAGTACGTGGAGCCAATTGAAGATAAACAACTTTTAACCGATGCCGTCAAAGGCATGGTGAGCAGCCTTGATCCTCACTCAACCTTTTTAGATAAAAAAGACTTTGCGGAAATGCAGGAACAAACTTCTGGAAAGTTTGCTGGCCTCGGAATTGAAATTACTTCAGAAGATGGTGTTGTTAAAGTTCTCAACCCGATTGAAGATAGCCCTGCTGCACGAGCAGGCCTGCAAGCTGGTGACTTAATTACTCGCCTAGATGACAAACCCGTTCGTGGCATGTCTCTTGATAAAGCAGTACGCACAATGCGGGGCACACCTGGCACCAAAATTACTTTGACCGTTTATCGCAAGAGTGAAGAGCGCAGCTTTCCAGTAACGATTACCCGTGCAGAGATCAAGGTTCAGTCGGTTAAAGCAAAGATATTAGATAACGATATTGCCTGGGTGCGTATTACTAGCTTCCAAGAGCGAACCATTCCAGATTTAGCAAAAAAACTAATTGATCTTGCTAACCA
Organism: Polynucleobacter sp. AP-Titi-500A-B4; assembly: GCF_018688095.1. Lineage (NCBI taxonomy): Bacteria > Pseudomonadati > Pseudomonadota > Betaproteobacteria > Burkholderiales > Burkholderiaceae > Polynucleobacter > Polynucleobacter sp. AP-Titi-500A-B4. The sequence continues at coordinate 1,929,653 of NZ_CP061311.1, forward strand.
GGATCCCAAAATGAAGGGCATCATTTTGGATCTCCGTAACAATGGAGGCGGCTTGTTGCAAGGAGCTGTTGGCGTAGCAGCAGCCTTCTTGCCAGCTGATGCTGTGATTGTTTCAACAAAGGGTCAAGCGGCTGACTCAAAACAAGTCTTTAATGCCACGCCAGCGATGTATCGATTGAGCGAACCTGGCGACCCTCTGGCAGGAGTGCCTGAGATGTATAAAAAACTACCGATGGTCGTTTTAGTAAATGCCTATTCAGCTTCTGCATCTGAAATTGTGGCTGGTGCATTACAAGATTACAAACGCGCTACGATCATTGGAAAAACAACCTTTGGCAAGGGCTCCGTACAAACCGTTCGCCCCCTCACCAATGACTCAGCCCTGAAGATCACCACTGCTTATTACTACACACCCAGTGGTAAGTCGATTCAGGCATATGGCATCAAACCAGATATCCCAGTAGATCAAAATAAAGATGGCGATCCAGATGATGTACTGATCACACGTGAGATTGATAGCGAAAAGCATTTACGCAATAAACAATCGGCTGAAGATAAGTTAATTAAAGATCGGGAGCAACGCCGTCTCGAAGAGTTACAGCGCATTGAAGAGAAGAATGCCAAGAAGACTCCTGAAGAAAAAGAGAAAGAAAAGAATAAAAAGCCTCCGGAGCTCGGAAGTGCAGATGACTTCATGCTTTCTCAGGCGGTTGCCTTTATTAATGGTCAACCAGTAAAACGTTCATCATCCAAGCTTGAGTAATTCTTTTTGGTCAGCAAATGAATGATGCGCAGCTACTTCGCTACTCAAGGCATTTACTGCTTGAGGATATTGACGTTGAAGGCCAAGAAAAACTCCTTAATGCACATGCATTAGTCATCGGGGCGGGCGGATTAGGAAGTGCTGCTGCCCCCTATCTAGCGGCTGCTGGAGTTGGACACATCACCCTCGTAGATCACGATGAAGTAGAACTCACTAATTTACAGCGCCAAATCATGCATACCGATGCAATGGTTGGTAAAAGTAAAGTTGTATCTGGTAAGCAATTTCTGAATCAACTTAATCCCAGCATTCAGATTGAAACCATACAAGCAAAAGCAACTGCATCATTATTGGATGAGCTTCTACCCAGCGTGGATATTGTTTTAGATTGCACGGATAACTTTTCTACACGGCACCTCATTAATGCCAGCTGCGTTAAATATCAAAAACCTTTAGTTTCAGGATCAGCCTTGCGCTTTGATGGCCAAGTATCGGTGTTCGATCCGCGCATGACTACCTCTCCCTGCTATGCCTGTATTTTTTCTCCAGATGAAAATTTTGAAGAAGTAAGCTGTGCAAGCATGGGGATTTTCTCTCCACTTGTTGGCATTATTGGCGCCATTCAAGCAGCCCAAGCCTTGCAAGTATTAATTCAATTCGGAGAGCCTCTAGTCGGACGAATGTTACTTTGGGATGCGCGTACTACTCAGGTCGATCAGATTCGTATTGCCCGCAACCCAGACTGTCCAGTCTGTAGCCAAAAACACTGAAGCCACTGAAGATTTATGCCAGCAATCGCTCCAAAGCCTTGGCTTGAGCCTCAGGCTCATAGGCCTTGAGAACTCTTGGGAATCGAGCCTTCAACATACCGACATTGGCTTTCAGGATCTCACGTTTAACTAACAATAATTGGCTGAAATGCATTGAAAAGTCTGTCAATCCCATTGCCAGCAAAAGCTTAGTGAGGGCAGGATCTCCAGCCATCTCGCCACATACTGCAATCGGCACATTAGCGCGTTTTGCTTGCTCAATAATATTTGCTAACAAATGCAAAATGGCTGGGTGCAATGGATCATACAAATGGGCTACTGCATGATCAGCACGATCAATTGCCAAGGTGTACTGAATTAAGTCATTCGTACCAATCGATAGAAAATCAAAGCGATTGATAAACAATGGCAACACCAGAGCAGCTGCTGGAATCTCAATCATCGCACCAACTTGAATATTCGGATTGAACGATTGTCCACGCTGCAGTAATTGTTGCTTTGCTTTTTCGATCAGGCGGAATGTTTCATCGATTTCTTTTGCGTGCGCCAACATTGGAATCATGATGCGCGCTTGCCCGTGAGCAGATGCTCGCAAAATAGCCCTTAATTGTGTCAAGAAGATTTCTGGCTCAGTTAATGACCAACGAATAGCCCGCAAACCCAATGGTGACGTGCCCGTTTGAGATACATCTGTTCCGCCTGCACCCAATGCTTTATCAGCACCGACGTCAATCGTTCTAATGTTAACTGGCAAACCATGCATGAGATCGACTACGCGACGATATTCTTGATACTGTTGCTCCTCATCTGGCAATGCTTGCTTACGATCCATAAACAAAAACTCAGAACGGAATAAGCCTACACCCAATGCACCCAGTTTTATTGCCTGCACGGCATCTTCAGGCAACTCAATATTAGCGAAAAGCTCAATATCTACTCGGTCAAGTGTTTCTGTTTTGGCATGCTTTAGCTGTTGAAGCTTACGAGCTTCCTTTGCTCCTTGAGTTTGTAGCTTTCGATATTCAGCCAACAGCTGTTCATCTGGAGCAACAACGACTACGCCCTGTTCACCATCTAAAATCAACCAATCGCCATGACGAATCATTTCACTGGCATGGCGCACACCCACTACTGCTGGAATTTCCATGCTACGGGCTACGATAGCGGTATGCGAAGTTTTGCCACCAAGATCAGTCACAAAGCCGGTGAAGGCATGCTCCTTGAAGCGCAACATATCATGCGGTGCAATATCGTGAGCCACAATGATGGATTCCACACCAACATCACTTGAGGGTAAAAAGTCAGCTCCTTTTAGCGCGTCTTTTTGTGCATTGAGCGCCTTAATCACACGCTCAGCTACTTGACGAATATCATTCGCACGCTCTTTTAAATAAGGGTCTTCAATCTCGGCAAATTGCTCCAGCAGATCATTTAACTCAGTAGTCAAAGCCCAAGCAGCATTTAATCGTTGAGCGCGAATCAGCTTGATGGGTTTTTCCGCCAAAGCTGGATCAGCCAAGATCATGCCATGCACGTCTAAGAATGCCGCCATCTCTTGAGGTGCATCTTTTGGCAACCCCAAACGCAACTGATCAAGCTCTAAGCGAACCTGCTGAAATGCGTCTAATAATTTTTGGGCTTCCGCCTCTTCTTTACCGGGCTCAACTAAATAATGACTGACTTCTAGTGCTGCGCGCGAAATCAGTACCGCCTTGCCAATGGCAATGCCTTTCGATACTGGAATTCCGTGCAACGCAAAAGTCATTTTTACTCACCCTCTCCAAAGCGGTCATTAATTAATGCCGTGAGGGCTTCCATAGCCTCATCTGCCTTATCACCCACCGTCTCCAGGGTAATCGTGCTACCAATACCTGCTGCCAGCATCATGACGCCCATGATGCTCTTAGCGTTGATTTGACGCCCATTTCGTGACAGAAATATTTCACAGGGAAATTGGGCCGCCAATTGAGACAACTTAGCAGACGCTCTGGCATGCAGTCCCAACTTATTAATAATCTCAATTTCAGCAACTGGCATTACAACTGCTCCTTTAATGCTTGATCTACTTTTGCGCCTAGACGCAAGATTCCATTCTGACCACCAGCCAGGGCTTTCTTCGCTAACTCTTCCAGGCCTTCACCGCGATGGGATATGCAGCGCATCAGCATAGGCAGATTCAATCCCGCCAAAACAATCACGGGAGCATTTAACCCAGACAAAGGGCCCAAGCTTTCGAGCTTTGATGCTACGTTCGCTGGAGTTGCCCCCATCACATCAGTCAAGATGAGTACGCCGTTGCCAGTATTGACGCCATAAGCAGCTTTGAGTACACGATCAAAGCTCACCTTAGTATCTTCATGTGGGGGTATATCAACCGCCCTGACACGTTCCGGCACTACACCAAAAGTATGCTCTGCAAAACTCAGCATTGCGCTTGCAATAGGCGTGTGAGAAACAATTACGATTCCAGCCATATTATGACAATGTCCTCTCAAGGGCTTTCAACCAAAACTGTGGAACATCGAATTTGCTTTGGTCAGTAATTTCAACAAAACACGTTGGGCTAGTGACATTAATCTCTGTCAAATAACCTCCGATTAAATCCAGGCCAACTAAGAATAAACCGCGTTGATTCAGAATAGGTGCTAGTTTCTCAGCAATTCTTTTCTCGTCAGCGTTTAAAGGCATTGCCACCCCTTTACCGCCTGCAGCTAAATTACCGCGAATTTCTTTACCCTGAGGAATACGTGCCAAGGCAAATGGTACAACCTCGCCACCAATCAATAGAACACGCTTGTCACCATCAGCAATATCCGGCAAGAAGCGTTGAACCATCAGGGTTCTAGAGCCATCCTCACCAAGAGTTTCCACAATACTGGCTAAATTTAAGCCGTCAGGACCGACCCGAAATACACCCATACCGCCCATACCATCAAGGGGCTTGATCACGATATCGCTATGAATTCGATGAAACTCTTCTACCGCACTCAGCTCTCGAGTCACTAGTGTTGGCGGGATCAGCTCTGGAAATTCCGTAATTGACAGTTTCTCAGAGTGATCACGAACAGCAGCTGGGTCATTAAATACTCTCGCGCCCTGTCTTTTTGCTGCAGATAAGAGCCATGTTGTATTGAGATACTCAATATCAAAAGGTGGATCCGTTCTCATCTGCACTGCAGAAAATGTATTGAGTGCTTTTGATTCAACCGCGCCCATCTCAAACCAAGATGTAGAGCTTGGTTTGAGTAATAAAGACTGGCAGTCAGCAACCACCAGCTTATCTTTCCATAAAATATTGCGACTCTGGCAGAACCACAAGCGATGCCCAGCTTCTTGAGCAACCCGCATCATCGCTAAAGTGGAATCTTTTTTGATCTTAAAAGATTCTAGAGGGTCGGCAATAAATAAAAGATCCATATTCTTCTATTAAGCAATCAGCATCAAACTATGCCGCTTCCATATCTGGGTCAGTTCTTTCAAGCTCTAGAGAGGCTGCTAGCAAGGCTAAGCGAGCAACAACGCCGTATAGGTAGAAGCGATTTGGGGCAGCACTGCCTGGCTTAGCGCCGAGATCTGGCATGGAGTTTTGCTCAAATGCGAGAGGCACAAAGTGCATGCCAGGAGCATTTAAGTTTTCATCTGGCCCGCGATCTGTGTGAACACGATAAAAACCGCCGATCACATAGCGATCAATCATATACACCACAGGCTCAGCCACGGCTTCATTCACTTTCTCAAAGGTATAAACGCCTTCCTGAATTAAGACATCGCTTACCTCAAGACCTTCTTTGACAATGCTCATCTTATTACGGTCTTTACGGTTTAAGCCCTTAAGTTGGGCGGGATCGTTAACGACCATGACTCCCATTCCATAAGTGCCGGCATCTGCTTTCACAACGACATATGGTTTTTCTTTGATACCGTATTCGCGGTACTTCTTGGCAGTCTTTTTCAAAACCTGCTCGACTGCGGTTTGCAGTTCATCTTCGCCTTTACGCTCATGAAAATTGATATTCGAGCAGCTTGTGAAATACGGATTAATCATCCATTGATCGATATCCACTACTTTTGCAAACTTCTTTGCCACTTCTTCATACGCAGCAAAGTGATTAGACTTGCGACGGACATGCCAGCCAGCATGCAAGCCAGGCAATAGGTATTGCTCGTGAATATTTTCAAGGATTGGTGGGATGCCAGCCGACAAATCATTATTGAGCAAAATAGAGCAAGGATCGAAATCCTTTAAACCCAAACGCTGTTTCTTCAAACCAAGGCGCGATAAAGGCTCCATTAACAAACGATTGCCATCGGGCAACTCAATCCAAGTTGGCTTTTTAATCTCTTCAGAAAAGGTGCCAAGTCGAACATTGAGTCCAGCCTGACGCAAGATAGAAGATAGTCGTGCAATATTCTGCAAATAAAAGGTATTGCGCGTGTGGCGCTCAGGAATCAGCAATAAATTTTTAGCTTCTGGGCAAATCTTCTCGATCGCAGCCATGGCCGCCTGAACAGCCAAGGGCAACATCTGGGGAGAAAGATTATTAAATCCACCTGGAAATAGGTTGGTATCAACCGGGGCTAACTTAAAGCCAGAATTTCGTAAATCTACCGAACAATAGAATGGCGGAGTATGTTCTTGCCATTCCAGCCTAAACCAGCGCTCAATCGTTGGGGTAGCTTCTAGTACCTTTGACTCTAATTCGAGCAAAGGGCCGCTTAGGGCAGTGATGAGATGTGGAACCATTCCACCATTGTAAGATTATTAAAAGAAAGACGCGGGATCCTAGGATCCCGCGCTTAAAACTAGGCAACTAACTAAAATCGCCCAGTGAGGGGTAAATCTACTGATTAAGACTCGTAAGCAGTCTCACCATGTGAGCTGATATCCAAGCCTTCGCGCTCTTCTTCTTCCTTGACACGCAACCCGATCACGATATCGATCAATTTGAAGGCAACGAAAGAAACTACGCCAGACCAAATTACAGTGGTAATCACGCCTTGGGCTTGAATCCATAATTGGCTAGCAATCGAGTAATCAGGAGCAACGGCATTAGCCACATAATCCCAAATACCTGAACCACCCAATGCTGGATCAGCAAATACACCGGTCAACAATGCACCAGTAATACCGCCTACGCCGTGAACACCAAATACGTCCAAGCTGTCGTCTGATCCCAAAATTTTCTTGAGACCAGTAACACCCCAGAGGCAAACTACACCAGCGATCAAGCCAATAATGATGGAACCCATTGGGCCAGCAAAACCAGCAGCAGGAGTAATAGCAACTAAGCCAGCTACGCAACCAGAAGCAGCGCCCAACATAGAAGGCTTGCCTTTGAGAACCCACTCAGCAACAGACCAGCCCAATACAGCGGCAGCAGTAGCTAAATAAGTATTTACGAAAGCCAATGCTGCGCTACCGTTTGCTTCGAGAGCTGAACCAGCATTGAAACCAAACCAGCCAAACCACAAGAGTGCTGCACCAGTCATTACATAAACTAAGTTATGTGGCTTCATTGCTTCTTTGCCGTAACCCAAACGCTTGCCAACAACAAAGGAGCCAACTAAACCAGCAACCGCAGCATTAATATGCACAACGGTACCGCCAGCAAAGTCGAGAACACCTTTTTGCCATAACCAACCAGCACGAGCAGTAATTGCTTCGAGTGATGCAGCATCTTTGATGTCATCAGGACCAGGCCAGAACCAAACCATGTGAGCAATTGGCAAGTAGCTGAATGTGAACCAAATCACCATGAACACCAGAATTGCAGAGAACTTAGCGCGTTCAGCAAATGAACCAATGATCAAGCAGCAAGTGATGGTTGCGAACACTGCTTGGAAAGCCATGAAAATAAACTCAGGAATTACAACGCCTTTACTAAAGGTTGCCGCTACTGAATCTGGATTCATACCACCCAAGAACAGACGATCAAGTCCACCAATGAATGCCCCACCTTCCGTGAATGCAAAGCTATAGCCGTAAATAGACCAGAGCACTGTAATCAAAGAAAACACCATGAAGCATTGCATACAGATAGACAGTATGTTCTTGCTACGTGTTAAACCGCCGTAGAACAAAGCCAAGCCAGGCAGTGTCATTAGCAACACCAAAGCTGTACATACCATCATCCATGCGGAATCGGCTTTATTGCACTTTTCGGAACAAAGAACGGGTGCAGGTTCTGCAGCTGCTGGAGTTGCGGCAGGAGCAGTAACTGCTGGTTTTTTAACTTCATCAGCATGCGCTGGCGAAGTAACCATTACACCAGTAGCACCGATGGCCAAGGCCATAGCACCACCAGCAACGAGTCGTTTCATCCAAGTTAACATTTTGAACCTCTCTTTAAAGTGCTGACGCGCCGGTTTCACCGGTACGAATACGAATGACGTGCTCAACTGGAGAGACAAAAATCTTGCCATCACCAATCTTGCCAGTACGTGCTGATTTTTCAATTGCTTCAATCGCACGCTCCAAGATGCCATCTTCAACAGCAGCTTCAATTTTTACCTTAGGCAAAAAGTCGACAACATACTCAGCACCGCGATACAACTCGGTGTGACCCTTTTGACGACCAAAGCCCTTAACTTCAGTGACGGTGATGCCCGAAACTCCCACTTCCGAGAGAGCTTCGCGCACTTCGTCAAGCTTGAAGGGCTTGATAATTGCGGTAATTAATTTCATATGTTTCTCCGTTCAGAGGTGGAAATTAGAAAGTCTTTGTTAAGGAAATCAAGCCACCTGCGCGACCCTGATTCTTGCCCTGTGGTGTTCCATATTGATATGACCCGCCGTATGTTTGTGCATTTGTACCAACATATGCCAAAGAGCCAGATAATCCACCACCAAAGTCTTTAGTTACGCCAGCCTTCCAATCAGTATATGAATACAAGGTGCTGTTGCTTAAACTACTCACACCAGGAGCAGCATTAGTATTTCCAGCAATATATTGATAGCCAACGTGGCCATTAAGTGACAATCCCCAGACGCCTGTATCGTAATTAACCGTCAGATCTGGATAGTACGATCCAGTGCTATTGGTTGTACCAAATAAGGTGGTAACCGCATAAGAAAACTTAACGAATCCAGTCACGGGACCGAAAGTAAAGTTTTGCGCAGCATACAACTCAGTTGAGTTCGGATTTGTTGTTCCATTAGCCAACCCAGATGTTGGGTAGTAATACTGTAGAACTCCAAAATCAGAGGCGAAGCCTTCGCCAATGAACTCCTTCTTAAAGCCGGCGTAGAAATCCATTTCTATTGGGGCGGAAACTGACTTTGTACCACCAGAAGTATAGGTAGAAGAATCACTAATCCAGCTGATTGAACTGTTCCAGTTACCAATGTAAAAGCCACTTTCATGAGCATAGTCAAAACCGCCTTGAATCGCTGGCTTAAAGTTTGACTGGGTCAAACCACGATAACGATAGTCGTTTACAACGGTTACGTTTGCAGTAATCGGGCTAGCCTCTGGCTCATCGGCCGCGAAAGCTGGCGTATATGCCAATCCGCTTAACAAGCCTGCAGCGACTGCAGAAATTGCTGTCTTGTGTAAAGTTTTCATCTAATACTCCTTACTGGTTGTAATAAAAAATGGGTTGAATGCATATTGCATGGAGTGATCATGCGGGCTTGGCCAAAACCGTTTTTGAGCCTATTCCCCTTATTAATGCCGATGCACCTAATTAGTGCTTTTTATTGCACCACGCTAGGGAAATTAGGGGATTTTTGGCTGTTTTTGACCTTTTTCACCCTTTTGGACGGCTCAACATAAAATATCAATGTGTGTGTTTTATGCAACTCTTAACCTAACTAAAAAGCCCATCATGCAAAAACCTGGCGAAATCCTCGAGCAAATCCAACGCATTGCTAGCGATATGCAAAATAAAGTGGGCGATGCCATTCGCAATTCACCGGCACAGGAAATTGAAAAGAACGTGCGCGCAATGATGAATCAAGGTTTTCAGAAAATGGATTTGGTTACTCGTGAAGAATTTGAACTGCAAAGTAAGGTGCTAGCTAAGACGAGAGAAAAGTTAGAGGCACTTGAAGCAAAAGTAGCCGCCTTAGAGAAAAATTAATTTCGTATAGTTTGGCGATCTAGAGCTTTACTCTGGATGAAACTCGTTAAAAAAGTTTACGTACTCTTCTGTAGATAGCGCCGTTTTTATATCAGTATTGTTTGCATTTATATGTAGTACGGATGCTTGATATATCCAAACTCCACCACTATCAGTTGGTCTCAATATCCAACGCACTCTCATGGTCTGCTGAATTTTTCCGCTTGCACTAACCGCAATGAAATAGTCTTTGGTCGGAAATCTTTGGCGACTAGCAGTTTGATAGAAGGCATCTTCTATCAAGACATTGCCACCCGATCCCCTTGCTTTATCTAATAGGTGGCTTTGCAATTGATCGATGATTTTCTGAGCTAAATTCGATTGATTGGGCGGCACTTGAATCGAGCTGATGGAATAAATATCATCCTCAATTTTCACTGCTTCAAGAAATTGCTTTAACTCTTGTCCTTGATATGGAATATTGCGCTCAAGCTTAGCTGGCTTAGCTGGAAACAGCGCCGTGTATCGCTGTTCAGGAGACTGGACTGTGCGCCAATTCAGCTTAGGGCTGCAGGCCGATAAAAAAATACATATTGCTAAAAGTAGCCAAGCTCTTAAAACGCTTTTAAACAATACCCGCTCCATGCGCCTGTTGATCTGCATGGTAACTAGAGCGCACCATCGCCCCAACCGCTGCATGTGAGAAGCCCATCTCATAAGCTCGCTCTTCGAACATCTTGAATACATCAGGGTGTACATAGCGCTGAACCGGGAGATGGTGGCCAGATGGCGCAAGGTACTGGCCAATAGTGAGCATATCAATATTATGCTCACGCATATCCTTCATCACTTCAAGAATCTCTTCATCAGTCTCGCCTAAACCAACCATCAAGCCACTCTTTGTAGGGATGTGTGGAAAGCGCTCTTTAAAGTCTTTTAGCAACTTAAGGGAATGCAAATAGTCAGCGCCTGGTCTAGCTTGTTTATATAAACGCGGAACCGTCTCTAAGTTGTGATTCATAACATCTGGTAAACCCTTTGGCGCATGCTCAGCAAAGATATCCAGTGCCTTATCTAAACGGCCACGAAAGTCTGGAACCAATACTTCAATGCGCGTGCTTGAAGAGAGATCACGCGATTGGGAGATACAGTCGACATAATGCATCGCCCCACCATCACGCAAGTCATCACGGTCTACGCTAGTAATGACAACGTAATTTAATTTCAAGGCGGCGATAGTGCGTGCCAAGTTTGCAGGCTCTTTTACATCAAGGGGATCTGGTCTGCCATGCCCAACATCACAAAATGGACAACGGCGAGTGCACTTATCGCCCATGATCATGAATGTCGCCGTACCTTTGCCAAAACACTCGCCAATATTAGGGCAGCTCGCTTCTTCGCAAACCGTCACTAATTCGTTTTCACGCAAAATCTTTTTGATTTCGGCAAAACGTGAATTACCTGATGCAGCCTTTACCCGAATCCAATCTGGTTTTTTAAGTATCTCTTCGAGGGGCACTATCTTGATTGGAATGCGCGCAGTCTTCTCACTCGATTTTTGTTTACGAGTAGCGTCATACTGAAGATCTTGGCGCTCCTCAAGAGATTGTTTGGTATCGGTCTTATTTGCGGTCATGATGGTATTAGTTGCTTTTGCAAATTCTCCAAAAGCTTTTGGCTAATTGAATCTATATTGTCCTTGATCCCAAGGGTTTGCATATCTACCGTTCTTAAGCCCTCATAACCACAAGGGTGGATGCGCCCAAATGCCTCAAGATCTGTTGCCACATTCAATGCCAGGCCATGATAGGAGCAGCTTTTAGAGACCTTTAGGCCAAGTGCGGCTACTTTTGCACCAAACCATTCAGGCGGGATACTCGATTGCTCAGACACATAAATTCCGGGAGCGCCCGACTTTCTCTCAGCCTCTATGCCGAAATCTGCCAAGGTATCGATCAAAGCCTGCTCAATGCGCGAGACCAACTCCTTTACAAATATCCCAAGACGTTTCAAATCAAGTAATAAATAGACAACGATCTGTCCTGGTCCGTGATAAGTGATTTCACCACCACGATCAACCTGCACCATTGGAATTTGATTGCTTGGAGAATGCAAGTTGCTAGCATCGCCAGCTAAGCCTAAAGTAAAAACGGGTGGATGCTCTAAGATCCAAATCTCATCTGGAGTAGCGCTATTTCGTTCTTTTGTGAAGACACGCATGGCTTCATACGTTAAAGCGTAATCAGCCAAGCCAAGATGTTTTACCAAAACCGTCATGAGTTGCAGCTAAAGAACAATGCTCACTAGTGGATGTGTAGAGAGGGTTCGATAAAGCTCATCGAGCTGTTCACGACTAGTTGCCGTAATAGGCAAAGTGATACCAAGATAATTTCCATCCTTTGACGGTCTTTGTTCGACTTTACTCTCGTCAAATGTAGGATCAAACTGCCTTGCAATATGAATGATTGCGGGCAGATATTCGGGATTATTTTTACCCATCACCTTAATTGGAAAAAGGGACGGGTATTCAATCAGGGATTTTTCTTCGGACATAATATTGAGTAGCTCGATTCTATTGTTCTAATCAGTTCTGACGATGATCTGGCATACCTAACCAAGCGCCAGTAATAATGTTGCGAATGCAATGCAATCGACGATGAAAAAAGTGATCGGCACCTGGTACTACTTGCACTGTGAGCTCTTGTGGAAGAGCCCAATCAAAGACATCTTTTAAGGGAATGGTTTCATCCAATTCACCATGAATCAGAATGGTGTCAGCGGGCACCGGAGCGAGAGTCCACTTGCCAGCAGCACTTCCCACCATCACCAAGCGTTCAGCGGGACGTCCGAGCTCTGCCAGTCTTTGCACTAAATGGCTGCCCACAAAACTGCCGAACGAAAAACCTGAAACAACCAGCGGTAAAGTATTAGCTGAATTTACCCACGGCTGATCTGCCGTTGCTTCAAAGTCAGACCAGCTAGAAGGTGTTTGCATCCACTCAGTGACATAGAGTAAGTCTTCTAACTCGCCAACGCCGTCATCATGTACGCCAGCAGTACCGCCAACACCACGAAAGTTTGGCCGCACACTGACGTAACCCAATTGATTAAATGCACGTGCCATTGTTTGTGCAACCTTATTGTCCATTGTGCCGCCCAATAAAGGATGGGGATGCGCAACCAAGGCGAGTCCGCGTACTACAAATGATGGATTGCTCTTTAACTCATCAGGCAGATCAATGGACATTTCCATTGCACCCACAATGCCATCTATATGAATTACTTTGGTACGGCTATTCATGAAGAAAACTTTCGATGATGACGATAAATAATTTCTGGAAAAATCTAAGGACAGCTATGTCAACTGCAGACGCTCTACTGGAGCACCATTCAACAAATGGGATTGGATGATTTCTTCTACATCTTCTTTATCCACTAAGGTATACCAAATGCCGTCTGGGTAAACCACCATCACTGGGCCGTCAGCACAACGGTCTAAGCAGCCGGCTTTATTCACGCGAATTTTTCCGGGACCAGCTAAGCCCAACTCTTTTACCCTGTTCTTAGCATATTCAAATAAAGCAAAAGCGTTATGCCGATCGCAACAATCTTCGCCATTGCTTCGTTGATTCAAGCAAAAAAATAGGTGATGTGAAAAGCTCATAAAAAAATTGTATTCATTAATATTTTGACTTTAGATCTCTTAAGTTTCGAATCATCCAAATAGAGGCTAGTGGTAACCATATTACCGAAACCCATTGCATCAACTCATTGAAATGTAATAGTCGCCCTTGATTCCAATGCCTGAGGGTTAGGATGAAATAGGGATTATCAGGCATTACATTGATTGCAACGGTGACGCCGAGTAAACAAACTATAGCTAAAAGCTGCTTTGTTCTTAGTCGAAGTCGCAAAGCCCATCTCAAAGCAACTGTAGCCAGCAGCATCCCCCAAAAGGCTCCTGCTGTAAACCAGAGGAGGCTGAACTCCCAACCGAACTGAAGGGCTGTGAAAAGTGTCTTTAGTAGCACCGTGAGCCCCAGTAGGCCATTCAATATTTGCCATTGGGGCGCCTTGACTCGCATTCCAGTGGAGAGCAAAAGCGCAACGCCTAACCAACAAAATCCAGTAATGAGGGTTTCTTGAACGACTTGATTAATCACCGTCGTACCCCAATCAATGGAACCGAATATGACATGCCCCCAAACCCCAACGCCAAGCCACGAACTTTGGGGATAAATCTGCGACCAAGGGAATAAGAGAAAAAGTGCGCATATCGCCCAATTCAAACCAAACCATTGATCAAACCTACGTCGTATCGCAGTTCCAGAAAGCCACTCTGGCCCAAGAGGGATTGCTAACAGTCCGCCCAATAAGCCTCCAAATACATTGGCCCACCAATCCATCAAACTTGGAATGCGAGTAGGTAGCCAAGTTTGGAGTGTTTCAACACTAAAAGCCAACCAGGCACTCAGGCTAATGGCTATACCCAAGGCAACAAAGTTTCTCCAGCGAGGATATGTGGAAAAGACCAGCAGAAATCCAAATGGGATATAGGCCAAGATATTGACCGAAACATCAAAAATCGTAATAAAGCGTGGCAAAGGAGCACCAATCCAGGCCTCTGCAGTGATCCCATTCTGAAAATCAAAATCAAATGGATTTAGACTCACATAAAGAATCAGCAATGCATAGGCAAGACTCATCGCACGAGCAAGCGGCATGGCCTGCAGAGGCCATACTAGCTTTCGGGGGCGCTGATCATTTGCATCCATTCCCCCAATTCTAGGTCAGACCTTTCTACAATGACGAAATGACTGCTAATTGCATCCTTGAACGCGTTACCGAGACCAGATCGACCAATGATGATTTATTGGAACGCTGGCGAGCTGGCGAGCTCATAGACCCCGTAGCTCGCATTGCCCACAAACAGACTGCCGGCAAGGGGCGGGCTGGGCGTACATGGCTCGCGAATCCTGAGGACTCAATTTGCTTCTCAATGGCATTTCCCTTTAGTAGAAGTCCCGCAGAATTGACTGGGCTTAGCCTATCAGTTGGCCTTGCTGTCATTCAAGGCATTGCAAAAGCATGCAAACTCAAATTATCTGATCTTCATCAAGCTGGCCTGCGCCTCAAATGGCCCAATGATTTATTACTCAATAATGCGAAACTCGCTGGAATTCTGATTGAGGGCGGACAAGCAAAAGCGGGAGATCCCAGCTGGATGATTATTGGTGTCGGCATGAACTTGCGTAATGCAAATGCGATACAAGAAAAGCTTCAGCAAAGCGAAATCCAAGTTGGCTCTATAGATCAGCTACTTCCAAAAGAGATGAGTCTTCCTGACCTTGAATATCTTTGGTTATCCCTACTAGAATCATTTGAGGAACATTTCAAAAAATTTGATCAAGAGGGTTTTGCAGCTTTCCAACAAGCATGGCTTGAGTGGGATGCGTTTCTAGATCAGAAGGTCTGCATTTCCGGCGCTGGTAAAGATTCTATTTGCGGTATTGCTAAAGGCGCTGATATCAATGGCGCCCTGCTACTAGAGCAGGAAGACAAAATGATTGCCATTTATGCTGGCGATGTATCCCTGAGAGTTCAATCATGAGTCTGTACTTATTATTTGATGTCGGTAATACACGCCTCAAGTGGGCGGCCGTTGAGTCTAATCAGCATCCATCTGATCAACAAAAAAAATTATGGGCTTATTCTGGATCTATCAGCAGTAAGTCATTGCAATCAGCAGAGCATCGAGCCGAGCTAGCAGATTACATTTCAAAAACTTTACCTAAGCCCAGTGTCATTGCATTTAGCTGCGTCGCTGGACATGAGGCGATTGATAATCTCAAATCGCTCTTTCCTCAATGGCAGGATGTCGAATGGAGACAACTCAGAGGTGATAGTGCTATTGATGGAATGCGCAGTCTCTATCAAGACCCCAGCAAATTAGGAGCCGATCGTTGGGCAGCCATCATCGCAGCACGGGCATTATCAAAAGTAAACACATTGATCATCAATGCTGGCACAGCCACAACCATTGATCTACTTGGCGCTAATGGTGTTCATTATGGTGGCTGGATATTGCCTGGCCTTGAGTTGATGCGGAAGAGCTTGGAAAACAATACCGCGCAACTCCCTTTAGCCACACGAGGAGAGGTGCACCATGGTTTTGGCATATCTACAAACGATGCAATTATTGGTGGATGTGATGCCGCACAAATCGGCGCAATTCAATATGCAATCGATGTAGCAAAAGAAATGAATCAACCCATTGAAAAAATTTGGCTTGATGGTGGTAACGCTAAAATTCTGGCAACTGAAATTGCGCAGCTCAGTAAACTGAATGCCTTAAAGATCGAAACCAGCGAGGGGCTAGTGCTACGCGGTATTTGGTTCTGGCTCTTAAACAATCTTTAAGAACGAATTTTTCCCAATAAGCTAGTAGTAGAGCGCTCATACAAGAATGGGATGGCAATCGCTTTGCCTCCCCAGGTTTTAACGAGATGCGTTTCAGCCAAAGTATCAATCTCGTAATCACCTCCCTTAACGTAAATATCAGGGCGTATTTTTTCAATCAAATTTACTGGGGTTTGCTCCGTAAACAATACTGCCATATCAACGCTTTCAAGGGCTGCCAATAAAGCCTGTCGATCAGCCTCAGAATTAATGGGCCTATCGTCACCCTTGCCTAACATCTTGACCGAAGCATCCGAGTTCACGCCAACAACGAGACTGGCGCCTAAAGCACGCGCTTGCGCCAAGTAACTCGCATGGCCACGATGCAAAATATCAAACACACCATTAGTAAAAACCAATGGCCTTGGTAATTTAGTGATACGCGCCTCAAGCTGCTCGGTTGGGCAAACTTTAGACTCAAATGATGGTGGGGGCAAAGGGCTCATAACGTAATATTAATGGCATTGTGAGATGTCCTGCGATATTGCCTAGAATGTCTTAGACTTGGATACCCATCAACCAAAGAATAAAGAGACAATATGAACCGCACGGTAAGCAGTAGAGTAGCTGGCTGGCTATTTGCCCTTTTTCTTACTGCTACTGGAATACAGCTAGCAAATGCAGGCCCAAGCTGTAGTCCGCTCTTGTCTCATACCTTTCTTCGGCTACAAGATGAAGCACCACAAAATCTTTGTCAATATCAAGGGAAAGTAATCCTAGCAGTCAACACGGCAAGCTTTTGCGGATTTACGAGCCAATACGAGGGCCTCGAAAAAATTTACGCTAAATACAAAGATCGGGGTTTTGTTGTTCTTGGGTTTCCCTCCAATGACTTTGGTCAGCAAGAGCCAGGTAGCAATAAAGAGATTGCTGACTTTTGCAAAAATACTTACGACGTGAAGTTTCCGATGTTTGCCAAGAGTAATGTTTCAGGGAGTAACCCAAACCCACTCTTCAAGATGTTGATCGCCAAAACAGGCACCACTCCGAAATGGAACTTCTATAAATATTTGATAGACCGAAATGGCAATGTGATCGATTCATTTGGAAGCGTAACCAAGCCCACCAGCAGCAGCATCACCAATCAAATAGAAAAGCTTCTAGAGGAAAAAGTTCAGTGAGTAAAAAAAGAATTGCCATCATTGGCGCGGGCATCTCTGGACTTGGCTGTGCTTATGCCTTAAGACAACATGCAGATATTGAGTTGACTGTATATGAAGGCGGCAACCATATTGGTGGCCATAGCAATACCGTTGACTTCACTTGCCATATTGATGGTCAAGAAATTACGCACGGTGTTGACACTGGCTTTCTGGTCTTTAATCGCAAAACTTACCCCCGGCTTGTAAGACTGTTTGAAGAAATCCAAGCACCCGTTGCTCCGTCAGAAATGTCATTTTCTGTATCGATTGATGTTTCCGAAAAAAATCCTGCACATCCAAAAATTGAATGGGCTGGCAATGACATCAACTCATTTTTTGGACAACGCTCCAACTTACTTTCACCATCTTTTTGGCGTATGGCTTATGACATCCTGCGCTTTAATCGCTTGGCGACTCGGCTTGCTCAGCAGCAGATTACTGCTGGCCATCACTTGATAGAGCCAGATGAAACGATTGTCAATTTCTTAAACCGAAATCGCTTCAGTCAAAGCTTTAGAGAAAATTATTTCTTACCTATGATTGGTGCAATATGGTCTTGCTCAGTTGAGCAAATGCTGGAATTTCCAATTCAGACCATGGTGCGTTTTTGCCACAATCACGGCTTATTGCAAATCCAAAATCGCCCACAATGGCTCACTATCAAAGGGGGATCACGCGAATATGTTAAGCGCATGGTCAGTGTCTTAGAAAAAAATCGTGTCGCGATCAAACGTGAATCTGTGCAGCGAGTCAATACAAGTCATGATGCAACCTCTCAAGTGGAAGTCATTAGTCCATCGGGCTCAGCATGGTTTGATGAGGTAGTCATGGCTTGCCATAGCGATCAAACCTTAGAGCTTGTTCATGGAATTGATCAACAAGCCAGAAATATCTTAGCTGCTATCCCCTATCAAAAAAATCGTGCAATTTTGCACACAGACTCCAACTTTTTACCTGATGCGAAACGTTGCTGGGCTGCCTGGAACTACACGGCAAAGGCTGGAGCAGCGCCAAGCTCTAAGCAACATGTGAGCGTCAATTACCTCATTAATCGTTTACAACCCTTACCTGATGCGCTCAAAGATACCCAAATTATTGTGAGCCTTAACCCCTCGACCGAGCCTAATCCAAAATTAGTGCATCAAGAAATTCACTACTCACATCCCATATTCGATATGAGCGCGATTCAAGCACAGAAAGAATTACCACTCATCCAAGGCACCTCTTCTATCTGGTATTGCGGGGCATGGACTGGTTTTGGTTTTCATGAAGATGGTCTTCGCTCTGGAGAATTAGTAGCTGAAGCTTTAATTGAAAGTATTCGATCTCCTCTCAATAGCATTCCGAGACAAGATGCACGCTAAATGAATCAAGTGAAGATTAACTTTGGGGATGTTAAGCACCGCCGCTTACGACCCGCTCAAAATGCATTTGGATATGGCGTATTCACTATCTCTATTCCCATGCGAGCTCGCAGAGAAAATCCCTCACTTCTTAGTAGCGGCGGCTTAAAGGACAATCGGTTGGGCTTATGCTCATTTTTCGATAAAGACCATGGGCTTGGAGGCTCTGATGGCCTGGCGTGGATTGAAAATATTTTGCAAGAAAATAATCTACTTGATGCAGATGGGGAGATCTGGTTACAAACCTTTCCTAGAGTGCTGGGTTATGTTTTCAACCCAGTCAGCTTTTGGATCTGCTCTCGGGCAGATGGAAAGGTTTATGCCGTATTAGCCGAAGTCAATAACACCTTTGGCGAGCGGCACTGTTATTTATTGCACAAAGATTCTGGTGAGGCGCTACTATCTGGCGAAACACTTACCAGCAAGAAAGTCTTTCACGTATCTCCTTTTTGTGAAGTACGCGGAGAATACCGTTTTCGGTTTCTGTTTGCGCAAGATAGTAGCTCTAAGCAACACTCCGTTGCCCGCATTGAGCTTCATGAGGATGGCCTCCCCCTCATTAACACTAGTATTAGTGGAAAAAGTCGCCCCCTTACCAAATCCACACTTTATTTAGCACTCTTGCGATACCCATTAATGAGCCTAGGAGTGATTTTTCGTATTCACTGGCAAGCATTGAAATTATGGCTAAAAGGTGTACCCTTTCATTCAAAGCCCAAACCACCAGAATTTGAAGTTAGCAGATGAATCGTCCAGGACAATCCTTACTCTCTCGCCTGAATTTCTCAAGGTCGCAAAGACGTACCCAAGCAAATAAATCTCGCTTGGGTACGGAGACGCTGTTAAGTCTGCTATCCCAACTGAGTAGCGGTCACTTAAAAATGGTTTTGCCTGATGGCAACATTAGAGAATTCGGCAATAAGTCTGATAACTTACATGCTGAGATTCAAATTTTGGATTGGTCTGTATTTAAGCAAGTGCTTTCTCACGGTGATATTGGTTTTGCCGAAAGCTACATCCGCGGGGAGTGGAATACTCCCGACCTCAAAGCTATTCTGGAGCTTGCAATTCGTAATCGCACAATCTTAGAAAAGGCCATTTATGGCAGTTGGTACGGATCAATTCTTTATCGCCTCAGACACTGGTTGCGCGATAACAGTAAAACTGGCAGTCGTAAAAATATTCATGCGCACTATGACTTAGGTAATGCTTTCTATACATTGTGGTTAGATCCCTCTATGAGCTACTCCAGCGCTTGGTTCTCAGAGGGCGAGAAACAATCTCTTGCTGACGCACAGCGAGCCAAAATCAGCCGCATTCTCGAATCTCTCGATACTAAGCCCGGTGACCATATTCTAGAAATTGGCTGTGGATGGGGTGGCGTCATGGAAGAGTCTCTGCGTAGCAATATTGCCATTACTGGCCTCACACTCTCTACCGAACAAAAGGCCTACGCAGAAGACCGCTTAACAAAAATCAAATCGCAAATAAATAATCCTCAATCTTTTGAAGTTCGTCTGCAGGATTATCGAGATTGCCAAGAGACATTCAATGGCATTGCTTCTGTTGAAATGTTTGAAGCCGTTGGAGAAAAACATTGGCCCGAATATTTTCAGACCATTGCAAAATGCTTAAAGCCTGGTGGTAAAGCATGCATCCAAACGATTGTGATTGCTGAAGAGCTATTTGATCGTTACCGCCACAATACCGACTTCATTCAGCAATACGTTTTCCCAGGTGGCATGCTGCCATCACGCACCAGTTTTAAAGAAAGTGCCGCAAAAGCAGGTCTCCAGATTGAAGGGGAATTTGCTTTTGGAGCCGATTATGCAAAAACACTTTGCCTTTGGCGCGACAGTTTCAATCAAAGACTCCAAGAAGTTCATGAATTAGGATTTGATGAAGCGTTTATTAGATTATGGAACTTCTATTTAATGTATTGTGCTGCTGGATTTGCAGAGCGCAATATTGATGTTGTGCAATTTACACTAAGCCATCAGAAATCTGCAGCATCTCCAGATGCGCTTCAAGCATGAAACAAAAGGGTATAAACCGTTTTACTGGTAAGCGTGTTTGGGTCATTGGTGCCTCAAGTGGCATCGGCGAAGCCTGTGCAAAGGCACTCTTACTAGAAGGTGCCAAAGTTGCGCTCTCAAGTCGGAGGGCAGATCGCTTAAATGCAATAGCAGCACATGCAAAAGCCGATCAAACCTTGGTCATTCCATTAGATGTCACAAATCACGATCAACTCACTCAAGGCTATGAGACTCTTCTGAAAACCTGGGGCGGCTTGGATTTATTGCTATTTGTCTCGGGAATGTATGTGCCCTTACGCGCAGACAATTTTGAGATCGATGCCGCAGAGCAAACAATTGAAGCAAACCTTCTTGGTCCGATGAGAGCAGTGGCACTAGTGCTTCCTGCAATGCTGAAAGCACATACTGGTCATATTGCCATCGTTGGAAGTGTTGCGGGATATAGTGGTCTGCCTAAAGCGCTCGCTTATGGTCCTAGTAAAGCTGGGATTATCAATTTTTGTGAAACGCTTTATTACGACTTGCTTCCGCAAGGTATTAGCGTTCATATGATCTCTCCAGGCTTTGTTGCGACTGAGGCTACTGCTCAAAATGATTTTGAGATGCCAGCATTAATTAGCGCCGAAGAAGCGGCCGCTGAAATCATTAGTGGAATTGAAAGGGGGGAGTTTGACATTCACTTTCCGAAGCGATTCTCACGATTCTTAAAGTTCTTGAGAATCCTGCCCTATCCGCTCTATTTCTGGATTGTGCGACGCTTTGTCAAAATCTAATTAGCACCTAAAAACGTCAAAGCGAAATACTTACCGGTACTTATCTTTGCGAATTTTTTCTTCAAGATAGTCCATTACCGCAATAGCTTTAGCCTTAGTCCCAGCAATAGAAGGCGAAGTAACGTACTTACCCTGCATCACAATCGTAGGAACACCATCAATACGATAAGCCTCTGCTAACTGCTTAGCAGCCCTGGCTTTGGATACGACGGCAAACGAACGATAGGTAGCCAAAAAGGTATTGCGGTCAACACCTTGTGAAGCGACCCAATCTGCAATTTCAGGCTCAGTCAGCAAGCGCTTATTTTCCTTATGCATCGCATACATCACCTTTTCGTTTAAGGCATCGCCCTTACCCATAGATTCAAGGGCATAGTAAAGCTGGCTATGCGGCAAGAAATCATCTCGGAAAGCTACTGGCACTCTACGGAAAGCGACGTCTTTTGGTTGGCGCTTCACCCAAGCACTCAGTTCGGGCTCAAAGTCATAGCAATGTGGGCAGCCATACCAAAAGAATTCAATAACCTCGACTTTTCCCTTTGTTTCCACGGGCTGTGGAACAGGCAAGATGCGGTAATCAAATCCCTCTTCAATTTTCTGCCCCTGCGCGCTGGCAAGACCACTTAAAAAAATCAGGGTGAATACAACTAATACTCTTTTGCTAAATGAGATCATGATCTTTAACTTACTTACTAGCCTTAATGAGGGTGGGTTTGATACCCATAGTATTTAACTTATCACGCGCTGGATTACTTTCTTCAATGCTGTTGTAGGGACCAGAGCGAACACGCCATAGCGTATTACCATCAGCAGTAACCTCGCTTAATTGTGTTTGAATACCTTGAATCGCTAAGCTTGCCTTTTGTGCGTCTGCATCAGCACGTTTTGTAAAAGCGCCAACCTGCAGAAAGTAAATGGCATCACCTTTTGAAGCGGCAGGAGCAGAAGCACTTTCGGCCGGCTTCTTACCGTTGACCAAATCTCCAATTGGATCAGTAGAGGGCTGAGCAGGGCTTTTGCCTTGCAAGGGTTTATTCAAATCCAATTGTTCTGCAGGAGCGGTTGGCTCTCCTTCGGCTGGGACAGCCGGCTTAATCGTCATTGGTAAATTGGGTGCGCGCACACCCGGTCTTTCTTGTGGCGTATTTTTAGATAGGTAGAAAGCAATGACAAACGCGATACCAAGTCCGGCGCCTAAGCCCAATACAAAGCCCAGGATAGTGCCACCATATTGAGCGTTACTTACAGGAATGCTGCTGTCCCGCTTCATGAAGCCAGATTGTTGATTCGGTTTTTTCATCATTTCCTCATCTTACCTATTCACTTCATACTTTGCCACTACATCTTGGCTGGTGCAGATACCCCTAGAACCTTTAAACCATTCTGTAAAACTTGACGGGTTGCTGATAACAGAGCAAGGCGAGCGAGTTTCAGTTTTTCATCATCAACCAATACCCGATCCGCGTTGTAGAAGGTATGAAAATCTCCCGCCAAATCACGCAAATAGAAAGCCAGTGCATGGGGAGCTAATTCAGCTGCTGCATCTGTCAATACTTCGGGATACTCTGCGAGACGTCTTAACAAATGGTCCGAGGCTTTGCTTTGCAATAAAGACAAATCGGCACCGGCTAAATCTGCTGCATGACCATCCCATTGCTGCAGGATGGAGCTAATGCGTGCATGGGCATATTGCACATAGAACACAGGGTTCTCATCATTTTGCTGGAGCGCAAGGTCAATATCGAATACAAATTCAGTATCTGCTTTGCGAGAGATTAAGAAAAAGCGTACGGCATCACGGCCACGCTGGAGTGCTAACTCTCTCTCCTCAGGCGTCATTTCTGGAGTAACGCCACCAGACCACTCAACCAAGTCGCGCACAGTTACATAAGAGCCTGCGCGTTTAGAAATTTTGACCTCTTCACCGTGACGCATCACCGTAACCATTTTGTGCAGCACATAATCTGGATACGTTTTCGGAATATCCCAACTACGCTTCTGAGCAACACCCTGCAAGCCTGAACGCACACGTGAAATCGTACCGTGGTGATCGCTACCTTGCACATTGATGACCTTTGTAAAACCACGATTCCATTTACTCGTGTGATATGCGACGTCAGGCACGAAATACGTAAAGCTTCCATCAGACTTACGCATCACCCGATCTTTATCATCGCCATCATCAGTAGTCCTAAGCCACAAAGCACCCTCTGACTCATAGGTCTTACCAATACTTTGCAGATCTTGAACAATCTGCTCAACACTACCATCTGTATATAAGGAAGATTCTAAGTAATAGCAATCAAACTTCACGCCAAATGTTTTCAAATCAATATCTTGCTCATTGCGTAAATACGCAACAGCAAATTGACGGATTGCTTCAAGATCATCTCGATATTCAGGAGAAGTTTTAAAGGCTGTTGCAATCTCTGCAATGTATTCACCGTTATAAGCCTGCTCAGGCCAATTAGCGTCACCCGGCTTCAAGCCATTTAAGCGCGCTTGCACAGACAAAGCGAGGTTAGCAATTTGTACGCCAGCATCGTTGTAATAAAACTCACGATGCACTTTGATTCCCTGGGTTGCCAATAAATTTGCCAAAGCATCGCCCAGCGCAGCCTGTCTGCCATGGCCAACATGCAATGGGCCGGTTGGGTTTGCTGAAACGAATTCAATCATTGCACTGGTAATTGGGCCACTACCTTGGGTAAGCTCGCCAAAATGAGTGCCTGCAGAAAGGATCTCTCCAACGACGGCAGTTTTAGCCGCATTGCTTAAACGGAAATTCATAAATCCAGGGCCAGCAATCTCACAGGATGAGATTAGTTGGTCATATCCTGGTTGTTTTTGCAAACGCTCCACCAACGATTGGGCTAATTCGCGGGGATTCAGCTTCCAGGCCTTTGAAAGCTGGAGCGCAATATTACAAGCGACATCGCCATGATCTGCAGCTTTAGGACGCTCTAAACGGGGGACTGGTGACTCACCTAGCCCGCGCTCCTGAGCCAAGCCTTGCAGGGCCCCACTCAGCATTTCAATTAATCGGTTTTTATTGGTCAGCAACATAGATAAGTGAGTTTATCAGGTGGTAAGCTATTGAAATGATCTATCAATTTCGCTCCAAAGCTGGTCCGGACGTCATCATGCTGGCGGATCTGACTAAGCGGATTTTTGATATTTTGGGTCGCCCGCTCGAACCCAGAGGAATTCTGATGCAGGAGCAACTACCCACCCTCATCACAGCCTTAGAGACTGCCATCCTTCAAGATCTTGAAGAACGCTCTAAATCAAAAAATGAAGGATCTGAACAACCAAAGCTGGCAGACCGCTTAGGTCAAAGAGCTTATCCATTTTTAGAGCTGATGAAGCAGGCCAATGCCAAAAACGAACCCATCTTGTGGGGCGTTTAATCTACTAAGCTAGCCAACTGACGACGAACATCCTCTACCGACTGCCCGCGTCGCTTAGCAAGATCCTCGAGCTGATCGTTGTTAATTTTTCCAACATTGAAGTATTGAGCATCTGGATGAGCCAAATAGAAACCGCTCACGCTCGAGGCTGGATTCATTGCCATGGACTCGGTCAAAGTCATACCAATGTCTTCTGAGCCGATAACTCTTAATAAATCTTGCTTCACTTCATGTGATGGACAAGCAGGGTAGCCCGGGGCAGGACGAATACCACGGTACTCTTCATTAATCATCTGATCATTTGTCAGAATCTCATCCGTTGCATAGCCCCATAAGTCAGTGCGCACACGATGGTGCATCAATTCGGCAAAGGCCTCTGCCAAACGATCCGCTAAAGCCTTCAACATAATGGCGCTGTAATCATCATGTTTTGCTTGAAACTCGACGACTTTCTTTTCAACCCCATGACCCGTAGTCACTGCAAAGCAACCAAGATAGTCGGCAACTCCAGAATCTTTTGGCGCTACATAATCTGCAAGACAACGATTAGGCCTACGCACGCCATCAATCACTGGACGTTCAGATTGTTGCCGTAAGTTGTGCCATACAAACAAGGGATGTTGACGCGCTTCATCACTGTACAAAACAATGTCATCACCTACGGTATTGGCTGGATAAAAAGCAACCACAGCATCTGCTTGTAGCCACTGGCCTTTGACCAATTTATCCAACATAGCCTGCGCATCTGCATAGACTTTACGCGCCTCTATACCAACGATCTCGTCATCTAAAATTGCAGGGAACTTACCAGCTAAGTCCCAGGTTTGGAAGAATGGCGTCCAATCAATATACTTAGCGATATCGCCAAGCGCAAAGTTTTTAAAGATACGTCGCCCTATGAATTTTGGTTTTTCTGGAACATAAGTAGACCAATTAATCATCTCGCGGTTTTTACGTGCCGCCTCCAGAGAAATAGTAGGTGCAGCCTTCTTATTCGCATGTTGTTCACGAATACGCTCATAGTCATCACGCATGTCTTGAATAAACTTTTTCGCGCTTTCATCAGACAATAAGCTAGATGCAACAGAAACCGAACGAGAAGCATCGGGCACATAAACCACTGGGCCATCGTAATGGGGGGCAATCTTTACGGCCGTATGTACGCGCGAAGTGGTAGCGCCACCAATCATTAAGGGGATTTGACGCTCACGGAAATAATCATCTCGCTGCATCTCTTGCGCAACATATGTCATTTCTTCAAGCGAAGGTGTAATCAAGCCAGATAAACCCACAATGTCCGCATTCTCTTCTTTGGCACGCTTGAGAATTTCTGCGCAAGGCACCATCACACCCATATTAGCTACTTCAAAGTTATTACATTGCAGCACAACCGTCACAATGTTTTTGCCAATATCGTGAACGTCGCCCTTCACAGTCGCCATGACAATTTTTCCCTTAGCCTTTGCTTCGCCGCCTGCTGCAATGTGTTGACGCTTTTCTTCTTCAATATAAGGAATCAGAATGGCAACTGCCTGCTTCATGACGCGCGCGCTCTTGACCACTTGTGGCAAAAACATTTTGCCGGCGCCAAACAAGTCGCCAACGACATTCATGCCATCCATTAGAGGGCCCTCAATGACCTCGATTGGTCTACCGCCGGCACCCATAATTTCTGCGCGCAATTCTTCGGTATCTTCTTCAATGAATGTTGTAATCCCATGCACCAATGCATGCGTTAAGCGTTCGCGAACTGGACCCTCACGCCATGCCAAGTTTTCCACTTGCTTAGCGCCGCCGCCCTTGAATTGATCGGCTATATCTAATAAACGCTCGGTTGGTGTTTTGCCATCTTTTTCTTTGAAGCGATTTAGCACTACGTCTTCTACACGCTCACGCAACTCAGGGTCTAAATCAGCGTATACGCCCAACTGACCAGCATTGACGATGCCCATATCCATGCCAGCTTGAATAGCGTGATACAAAAATACTGTGTGAATTGCTTCGCGAACTCGATCATTTCCGCGGAAAGAGAAGCTCACGTTTGAAACGCCACCACTCACCTTTGCGCCTGGTAGATTTTCTTTAATCCAACTAGTGGCATTAATAAAATCTACAGCGTAGTTGTCATGCTCTTCAATACCTGTCGCAATCGCAAAGATATTGGGGTCGAAAATAATATCTTCGGCTGGAAAGCCGATTTCATTGACGAGGATGTTGTAGCAACGCTGACAGATTTCTGTCTTACGCTTAAACGTATCTGCTTGGCCTACTTCGTCAAAAGCCATCACTACTGAGGCCGCACCATAGCGACGAATCAAACGGGCTTGGTGGCGGAAAGGCTCTTCACCTTCCTTTAATGAAATCGAATTCACAATTGGCTTACCTTGAATACACTTCAAGCCAGCCTCAATCACGCTCCACTTAGAAGAGTCGATCATGATAGGAACACGTGCAATATCAGGCTCGGATGCAATCAGATTCAAGAAGCGCGTCATCGCTGCTTCTGAATCCAACATGGCCTCATCCATATTGATATCGATCACTTGGGCGCCATTTTCAACTTGCTGGCGCGCTACTGCAAGCGCCTCATCAAATTGATTATTCAAAATCATGCGCGCAAATGCCTTAGATCCGGTTACATTGGTGCGCTCACCAATGTTCACAAATCCAACAGCAGAAGTCACGTTAAATGGCTCAAGGCCAGAGAGCTTCATGGCTGGCATTGCTTTATTGATTTTGCTCATACTGATGCCTCAGCATTCTCACGATAGAACGCACGTGGCTTCCGCTTAGCAACTGCATTAGCAATGGCACGAATATGATCGGGGGTAGTACCACAGCAACCGCCAACCAAATTCACCAAGCCATCTTTAGCAAAGCCATCTACCAAACTTGAGGTGATATCGGGCGTCTCATCAAAACCCGTATCACTCATTGGGTTAGGCAGACCGGCATTAGGGTAGCAAGACACTGCTGTGTCACAAATACGTGAAAGCTCCGCAATGTAAGGGCGCATTAGTGCAGCACCGAGGGCGCAGTTCAAGCCAAATGTCAGTGGCTTGATATGACGCAAGCTATTCCAGAATGCTTCAACGGTTTGTCCCGAAAGAATTCGGCCTGAAGCATCAGTTACTGTCCCTGAAATCATCACGGGCAAACGTTCGCCTGTTTCTTCGAAAAATTCATCAAGGGCAAACAAAGCTGCTTTTGCATTGAGCGTATCAAAAATCGTTTCCACCAAAAATAAATCCACACCACCAGTGAATAAACCTTCAATCTGCTCACGATAAGATGCGCGCAAAGCATCAAAGGTCACGTTACGGGCGCCCGGGTCATTCACATCCGGCGAAATACTAGCGGTCTTGGGAGTAGGGCCAATTGCTCCTGCAGCGAAACGTGGTTTTTCTGGTGAGCTGTATTTTTCACAAGCGGCACGGGCAAGTCTCGCGGAGACTTCATTCATCTCTCGTGCTAAGCCTGCCATTTTGTAGTCTTCTTGGGCTACTGAAGTTGCACCAAAGGTATTCGTCTCAATAATGTCTGCGCCGGCATCCAAATACTGCTCATGGATCTTGCTAATAATTTGTGGCTGAGTCAAAACCAAGAGCTCATTGTTGCCCTTAATGTCACCTGGATGATCAGCAAAACGAGTATTACCTGGGAGACCACGGTAATCAGCTTCGCTTAGCTTGTATTGCTGAATCATGGTTCCCATCGCGCCATCCAATATTAGGATGCGCTGCTTTAGTAGATCAGGAAGTACCTGACCACGGGTATAGGGCTGGGACAAACCATTAAATTGCATTGCTTAACCGGGATTAATCTCTAGAATCCCTTATTCTATTGGAAAAGCCACTTTTCATTTACCTCGGAGCCCTTATGTTTGGAACCATTCCAGAATTCAATCAAAGCCTTGAAATGTTTAAAACCATGTGGGGACAAGGCGCAGCAGGTCAAGCTGGGCAGTTTCCCTTTACTGCGGATGCCTCAAAGGCTGCTGGTGGATTTGGATCAGCCTTTCCTGGCATGGACATTGAAGAGCTCGAGAAGCGTATTAAGGACCTCAAAAGCGTCGAGAACTGGCTTAACCTCAATCTGAATATTCTGAAGTCAACGATTCAAGGTCTTGAAGTGCAACACGCCACGATGATGGCGTTAAAGTCCTTTGGGGACGCCGTATCAGCTGCAGGTGCAGCAGCTACAGCGCCAAAAGAAGAATCTTCTAGCAACAAGACTAGCAGCGTTAAAGCTAAACCGCGGAAAACCTCAACACGCCGTCCTCGCAAAGCTGGCGATCCAACTTTCCTCGACGAAGTAGGTAATTCAGGTGAGCAATAGCCTCACCCATAGCAAAAGTGAGTTGGTGAATATCTAATTCACGTTTAAATAAAACCGGCACTATCTCACGAGCAGTTGCCGGTTTTTTACATGCCCCAAGCGTATCTGCCAATCGATCATCATGATGCGCATTAAGCTGTGCAATCCGAGGTTTCATTCCAATAAAAGGTTTGCCATGCGAGGGCAGTACTAAGGTATCGTCAGGCAAGGGTAAGTATTTTTCTAGGGACTGCAAGTAAAGCCCCAGTGGATCAGCATCTGGGTCCGCATCGAACACGCTAACGTTCGTAGAGATACGAGGCAACAACATGTCTCCAGATATTAAAACGCCCAGCGTTTTACAAAAAAGGGATGCGTGTTCGGGCGCATGGCCGTAACCCATAATGATTTGCCAAGCATGTCCACCAATCACAATCGATTCGCCATCAAGAATGCGACGATATTGACGGGGAACACCGGGCACCATATTGCTATAGTAATTTGAACGTGCCCGAATTTTTTCTAAATCATCTGATGTAGTCAAACCATGCTTCTGAAAATGATCTGCTGAGCCACCGCCACCAGCACGCGCACCAATAGCAGCGCCACCCTCTTTGCAGCTCAACCATTGCGCTGTTAAATAATCTGTCATAGAAATCCACAAAGGCGCATTCCACTTTTCGCACAGCCATTGTGATAAGCCAACATGATCAGGGTGCATGTGAGTCACAAGCACTCTTAGCACTGGCAGACCCTCTAGTTGGGTTGCAAAAATCTGCTCCCATGAGGCCTTGGTTTCATCATTTGCAATACCACAATCAACGATGGTCCAACCCGCTACACCCTCTATTTCATCTCTCAATAACCACAAATTGATATGGTCCAAGGCAAAAGGTAGACGCATTCTGAGCCAACGCACGCCTGGCGCCACCTCAATAGATTCTCCTACCTGAGGAAGCTCCTCGCCTAAGGGATAATGAATAGCGCTTTCTGCAGCAGTTTGTTTTTGAGGGCTCATGTTTAGTTTTTTCGTTCTTATCTTTTACACCTAGGCTTACTTTGACTTCAGTACCGTCACCTTGCATTAACTGGTGCGACATCAATCCTGAAAATGGATATTGTCGAGGTTGCTATCGTACGCTTACTGAAATCGCAGATTGGTCAGAGCTTTCAAATGCAGAGAAGCTCGAAGTTTGGTCACAACTAAAAACTCGCAAACCTCAAGTAACTCAATAGCCCAATAAAAGCTTTTTCAATTCTTTATTTATTGACGTCCACAATCAAACGTCCTCGTACATTACCAGCCATTAACTCTTTTGCATACTTTAGGGACTCCTCTAAAGTAATTTCATGAGAGATTTCATCAAGAGTTTTCAAGTCAACCAATTTGCTGAGTTGCTCGTAGGCTGCAATTCGTTTTTCACGTGGGACGGTAACACTATTAACACCGTATAAAGTGACGCCTCGCAAAATAAATGGGGCAACACTAGATGGAAAATCCATGCCTTGCGCAAGACCACAGGCGGCAACTGCGCCATTGCTCTTTGTTTGTGCACAGGCATTTGCTAAAGTGTGGCTTCCAACGCTATCCAAAACAGCAGCCCAGCGCTCTTTGGCCAAAGGCTTTCCAGGCTCGGACAAAGTGGCTCGATCAATGATTTCAGTAGCACCTAATTTTTTCAAATAGCCCGCCTCAGCCATTCGACCCGTGCTAGCCACCACTGTGAAACCTAACTTACTTAGTAAGTGCACCGCAAAACTGCCCACGCCACCCGCAGCACCAGTCACTAATACTTCACCATCGCTTGGTTTGAGGCCGTGCTTTTGCAAAGCCATTACACAAAGCATTGCGGTATAGCCAGCAGTACCAATTGCTAGAGCCTGTTTAGCGCTAAATCCTTTGGGTAATGGAATGAGCCAATCAGCCTTCACACGAGCCTGTTGTGCCAATCCGCCCCAATGCCCCTCACCAACCCCCCAGCCATTCAATAGGACCAAATCACCAGCTTTAAAGTCTGGGCTAGAGCTTTCCATCACTTCACCAGCAAAATCGATTCCAGGAACCATTGGAAAGCTACGTACTACGGGGCTTTTGCCAGTAATGGCCAAACCATCCTTGTAATTGAGAGTGGAATATAGAACCTTGACCCGAACATCTCCTTCAGGGAGATTGGCTTCATCTGCCTGGCCCAGCTCAGCGCGATAGCCTTGGTCATCTTTATTAATCAATATTGCTTTAAACATGTGTCTTCCTTTTCAAACGAGACAATTCCCCGCAGCTTTTGCTTAATAGGTTTATCCTAACGAGCATTGCTGATTATGGAGGCTTCCATGAAAAAAATTCTACTATTAACTACGATTTCTGGCTTGATGCTTGTTGGGTGCTATTCGACCCAGATCAACATGTCTATGGGAAATATGCGCCTCATCACTTCTAGTGCCGATCCACAAGACGTGATGGATTTTGCGACCAAGACCTGCAAAAGCGACTTTTATGAAGGTGCCAGCTTCTTATCTAAGGCTGGCAAGGAATATCGTTTTAAGTGCGTGAAGGCTGAAGAAAACGAAGTGTTGATTCCAATTCCAGGAACTACTATCGCTCCAGTAGCAGCAAAGTAAGCAGTTGATGGCTCCGTTCACCTCACAAGAGCTTCGCAAAGGATTTGCTTCTTTTGCCACCGGGGTAACGGTCATCACCTGCCTTGATGAGGATCAAAACTCTCATGGCATCACCATCAGCTCTTTCAATACCGTATCTCTAGAGCCGCCCCTCATTTTGTGGAGTCTTAAGAAGCACTCCCGGCTCATGCCCTGGGTCGAGGTTGGCAAGAAGCATTTAATTCATGTTCTAGAACGCTCTCAAGAAAACTTGGCAATGCACTTTGCAACTGTAAAAGTAGATCAATTTGCTGGCGTTGATCACAAAATTGCAGTCAGCGGCCTTACGCAGATTAACCATTGCGTCGCATATTATGAGTGCGAGACAATTACAGTTCATGTTGGCGGCGATCACAACATCATTGTTGCTAAAGTCATTAACCTAAAAAATCATCCAGAAAAAGAGCCGCTGATTTTTGCGCGCAGCCAATTTGTTGGCCTTGATTTTTCTGAAATCAAATCTAGCTAACATCAAAAACTATCTCAAGGAAATACCATGATGCGTTTGTGGGGTCGTAAAAGTTCCATCAATGTTCAAAAAGTATTGTGGTGTCTAGCCGAGCTAGGACTGAAGGAGGGCATAGATTTTGAACGGATTGATGCAGGCCTGCAATTTGGAATCGTTCGCTCTCCAGAATTCTTAAAACTCAACCCTAATGGGCTTGTTCCAACCCTAGAAGATGGTGATATCGTACTTTGGGAATCGAATACCATCATGCGTTACCTGGCAGCACAGTACGATAAAAATAAACGCTTTCCAGCAGATACAAAATCACAATATGGTTCTGAAAAGTGGATGGACTGGCAAGTTGGCACGCTATGGCCTACCTTGCGCCCCTCTTTTCTAGGTCTTACTCGAGTACCAGAGGCGGAGCGTGATCACGCAGCAATTCAAAAGGCATATCAAGACACCAATCAGTTATTCACCCTACTGGATCAAACCCTAGCAGCGCAAGCCTATTGCTCGGGACAGCAATTTCATATTGGCGATATTGTTCTCGCTTTATGCGTACACCGTTGGATTTTATTAAATGAGTCATTCCCCAAGCAAACGGGATTACGTGCAGATCTCAAAAATATTGACCGGTGGCTAAAAGAACTACGTACTGAAACACACTTTCAAGAATTCGCAGAGAAGGAACTCAATATTATTAGTAAGTGATATTGAGTTAGGAGCTATTCCCGCCCTTACTCTTGCTTGAACTTCTTCTGATGGTGATCGGCACCCATGAAGAGGTACATGGCAGGCACTACGAATAAAGTAAACAAGGTTCCAATGGATAGCCCAGTGAAGATCACAATACCCATGGATTGACGTCCGGCAGCACCAGCCCCAGAAGCAATAACCAGTGGCAGAACACCTAAAACCATCGCAGCAGTAGTCATCAAAATTGGTCTTAAACGTTCGCTAGCAGCCTCAATAATCGCGTCAAGCTTGCTACGCCCGCCTTCTTGCAAAACGTTAGCAAACTCTACGATCAAGATGCCGTGTTTACTGATCAGCCCCATCAAGGTCACTAGACCAACTTGCGTATACACATTTAAGGTTGTAAAGCCGAGATTAATAAAGATGAGTGCGCCAAAGAGTGCTAAGGGCACGGAAACTAGAATCACAATCGGATCGCGGAAGCTTTCAAACTGCGCCGCTAGAACTAAGAACACAATCAAAATCGCAAAGAACATGGTGACCAAGAATCCCCCAGACTCGGCCATAAACTGACGAGATGGGCCTGCGTAGTCCATGGTGTAACCGTTCGGAGCCACCTCTTTTAAAGTCTGACGCATGAACTCTAATAAATCTGCTTCAGAAATGAAAGGGGTACTAACACCTGAAATCGTCGCAGAATTCAATTGCTGAAAGTGATTAATCGATTGAGGAACAACTCTTTGCTTAATGCTTGCAATCGTTCTCGCCTGAATCATTGCACCGCTAGGAGTACGAATGTAGTAATCCAATATCTGATCAGGGTTCAAGCGATCTACCTGTTTGACTTGCGGAATGACACGGTAAGAGCGTCCAGCGACTGAGAAGTAATTCACATAACCGCCGCCCAGAGCTGCAGATAATGCTGAGCCCACTTGCTGCTGAGTCATCCCCAAAGCAGCCACTTTTTCACGATCAATCACCAATACATCTTGTGGCTTATCAATCTTTAAGTCAGAGTCGACAAAGAAAAAGTTGCCGCTACGACGTGCTTTATCTAATACCGCTTGCGATACTTCATTTAACTGCTCATAAGACTCAGTTGTGTTAATCACCACCTGTACCGGCAAGCCTTGCGCTCCTGGTAAGGCTGGGAATTGGAATGCTGCCACACGAACGCCAGCAATAGAGTTCCACTTTTGCTGCATATCTTCTTGGAACTTGGTTGCGTTCCGACTGCGCTGACTCCAATCCTTAAGCAAGATACCGCCGAAGCTAGAGGTAGGGCTGGTAATCTGAAATGCTTGCTCGTACTCAGACTCCGCTGCTGCAATAGCGTAAATTTGATCTGCATAGGTCTGCATCTGATTCACGGTGCTATTGGGTGGCCCTGATGCCTGCATCAAAACGATACCTTGATCTTCAGTAGGGGCAAGCTCTGATCGAGCAGTTGCATATAGGTACGCAACGCCACCCAACAAAATAGCGCCCATCACAATAATGACTTGCCATGTGCTCAATAGATCACGCAGAGTAGTTTGATAACTGTGGTGCACCTTATCGAAAATGCGATCAATCTTCTGCACAAAAGCAGATGCTTCTTGCTCCTCAGTAAAGATGCGTGAGCACATCATGGGAGATAAAGTGAGAGCAATTAAACCTGACACGGCAACCGCGCTAGCCAAGGTGAAAGCAAATTCAGTAAAGAGCGCACCCGTTAGACCACCCTGGAAGCCAATTGGAATATAGACTGCAATCAATACAACAGTCATAGCCAAAATGGGGCTGCCCAATTCACGGGCGGCAATCAATGACGCTTCTAAGGGCGATTTACCTTCCTTCATATGTCTGTCAACGTTCTCTACTACGATGATGGCGTCATCCACTACCAAGCCAATTGCCAATACCAAAGCAAGCAGGGTTAATAAGTTAATGGAATAGCCCAGCACTTGCATCAGGAAAAAAGTGCCAATCAAAGAAAGTGGCATCGCAATGACGGGTACAGCAACCGCACGTACACTACCTAAGAAGAGATAAATCACTACCGTGACAATGACTAAGGCTTCGAGCAAAGTCGAAACAACTTCATCAATGGAGCTGGTAATAAATTCAGTGGAGTCATACACAATCTTGCCATTCATACCAATAGGCAATTGCTTCTGAATATCAGGAACAGCATCTCTAACGCGCTGCGCAACATCAAGTAAGTTAGCCTGAGGGGCGACCTTAATACCAATGAAAACTGACTGCTTGCCGCTAAATGCCACATTTGTGTTGTAGTCTTCAGACCCCAAAGATACATTGGCAACCTGATCTAAATAGACAATATTGATGCCATCTTTTTTAACCACCAGCTTGCGAAACTCATCTAGCGTGTGAAGATCAGTCCCTGCGACCAAGTCAACGGAGACCATGTCGCCTTTGGTACTGCCCACTGCTGATAAATAGTTATTAGCAGACATTGCGCTATAGACATCGTCTGCACCAACACCCAAGCCAGCCATCTTTTCACGATCCAACCAGGCGCGTAAGGCGAACTTTCTGCCACCAATAATTTCAGCATTCTGCACGCCCTCAACAGAATCGAGCTTCGGCTTGACAACTCGAAGCAGGTAATCGGTGATGGCGTTATTGGGCAATTGATCGCTATAAAAGCCCATATACATCGCTGCCGTAGATTGGCCCACTTGTACCGTCAGAATAGGTTGCTGCGCCTGAGGTGGTAATTGATTTTTAACTGCACTAATTTGCGTTTGAATTTGTGTCAATGCGGCATTGGAGTCATAGTTCAGTTTTAACGTAGCAATGATGGTCGATACACCACTTACGCTAGCCGAAGATAAATAATCAATACCTTGAGCCTGTGCAATTGAGGCCTCTAGTGGCTGTGTAATAAAGCCTGCAATCGTTTCAGGATCAGCGCCATAGTAAGCGGTCGTAATGGTCACAATCGCGTTTTGTGTTTGCGGGTATTGATTAACTGGCAGAGATCCAATCGCCTTTAAGCCAAATACCAATACGAGAGCGCTCACCACCAGCGAAAGCACTGGTCGGCGAATGAATATGTCAGTCCAATTCATCTGCTACTTATTCCTGTGGTTTAGGATCAGGTGAATTTGCAGGCTGCACCTTATTGTTAATAATTAATGGGGTGCCATTCTTCAACTTCAATTGACCGCTCGTTACCACCGTGTCACCCTCATTAATACCCTTGAGAATAGCTACCTGATCACCACGCGTGTTACCCGTAGTGACAAACACTTGCTGCGCCTCTAAAGCAGGCTTGCCTTGTTTATCTTTCTTCCCGGTTTCTTTTGCTATGAAAACTGTCGAGCCATATGGGTTATAAGTCACAGCAGTCTGCGGCAAAGTGAGCAACTTTACTTGGTCACCCAGCTTAATATTCACATTTGCAAACATCCCTGGGAGAACTTTCTTGTCTGGATTTGCAAGCTGAGCCTCAATTTGAATATTGCGGGTATTGGTATCTACTTTGGGGCTTACGGCTGTAATCTTGCCAGTGAAACTGGCCTCCTTAAATGCGTCAGTGGTGACAACGACCTCTTGACCAACCTGAATCTGCTCGGCGTTGCCTTGTGGCAAAGTAAAGTCCACAAAAATAGGATCCAAAGTCTGGAGCGTCAGCAGCTTATCACCTGGATTGACATACTGACCAGGATTAATCGAAACAATACCGACTCGCCCACTAAATGGCGCCTTCAGATTTTTCTTGGCTACTAATGCGGTTTGCGCCTCTACCTGTGCTTGCTTTGATTGTGCATCTGCCTTGCTTGTATCAAATACATTCTTACTAATTGCCTGAATTGCCAATTGTTGCTTATCCCGCTCATTGATGACCTTGGCAAGGTCGGCCATGGCTTTTAAGGAATTTAATTGCGCAACATCTGAAGCATCATTCAGCTTAATTAATAACTCGCCTTCTTTTACATCTTGACCAGACTTAATGGGTACTGTTTGCACAAGACCACCAATCTCGGTGCTCAACTCAACACCTCTAAAAGCGCGAACATTACCGACACTGGTCAATTTTGGCTGCCACTCTGATGTAGCAATCACCATGGTAGAAACCGTTGCTGGCGGCAAACCCATTCCTGAGATGAAATGCTTAATCATGAAAGTCTTCAGTTGATTAAAGCCAAATATCAGGCCTAGCAACAAGAAAACACCACACAGCATGATCGTCATACGACGCTGAAGTGGCTCCATTGCCATGAGCTTGGCATACGCTTTAGTACCACGCCATTTAGCCCCCATACGGGCATAGAAGGCTTTTGCTTTTTCCCAAATCGCAATTGCCTTATCACGCAATTTCCATTGCTCAGCCTTGAGTTTCATCCAAGCCCATAAGGCAAGAACGGCAGCAATCAGCTTGCTCTTAATTGTTTCCAGAAGTTTCATTTTGATCTTTATTCGCTATGGCTTTTGGTTTAAAAGCGGGGCCCTCACGATTCCACCAGCCGCCGCCTAATGCTGTAAATAATGCTGCTGTATCAGAAAATCTTGTAGCCTGCGCAGCCACAGATTTCACTTTTGCTTGTTGATACTGATTTTGGTAATAAAGCACCGCCAAATAACTAGCTGTACCTAATTTGTATTGTTGCTGAACAAGGTCCAATGTCTCGTAGGCATAGCGCTCAGCATCAGATGCCGACTTGAGCGCTTGAGCTCCTGTCTCAAGTGCACGTAAGGCATTGGCAACTTCTTGAAAGGCATTTAATACTGTTGCTTGATATTGAAAAGCCGCCTGCTCGTAATTGGCAATCGCACCACGACGTTGAGCTAACAATTGTCCACCCTGAAACAAGGGCTGCAAGATACCGCCACCGATAGACCATAAAGCTGAGTTAGGACCGAATAACGCTGCTGAAGTCAGCGCAGCTGAACCGATGGCCCCCGTGATATTAAATTGAGGTAATAAATTTGCTGTAGCAACACCTACAAATGCGTTCTGCGCTTTCAATTGCGCTTCGGCGGCACGTACGTCAGGACGTTGCCGTACCAAGCTGGATGGCACTGAAAGTGGCAACTTTGCCGGGAGGTGTAACTTACTTAAATCGAACTTTGTAATGTCGGCATTACTCGGTAACTCACCGACAAGCACCGCCAACTGATTGCGCGCAAAAGCTAAATTTCTCTCGTAGTTAAAGAGATCCACCTCAGAAGATGAAACTAAAGTGCGTTGTGATGTGACATCTACCTTAGATACCGTACCAATCACTAATTGTTTCTCGGTTACTTCCGCAAGGTTTGTTTGCGCTTTCAGAATTTCTTCGGTTGCTTGCATTTGTGCGCGCAGTGCCGCTTCTTTGACTGCGCTAGTGACAACGTTAGCTGTTAAAGATAGATAGGCACCCTCTAATTGATACTGCGCAACCTCCGCTTGAGCTCTTGCGCCCTCGACTGCACGACGAGCACCACCAAATACATCGAGCTTGTAGGTAACGTTTACTGAGGTGTTGTAAAGGTTGTAGGTATCAGAACCATAAGGCAAGCCATAGATGGCGGAGGGTTGAAGCTGCCTAGTAGCTGCACCACCCAGACTTACCGCCGGAAAATATTGCCCGCCAATTTGCGCGCTCACGTTTTCCTGAGCGGCACGCAATGCGGCATCAGCAGCACCTAAATTCGGATTTTGTTGTAAGGCTTTTTTAATTAAGGCATCTAATTCGGGGGACTTATACAGCTCCCACCACTGCGCCTCAATATCTGCGCCCTCAACAAACTCTTGATCAGTTCCACCAGGCACACCAGGAGCAGTGACGAGTTTTTTAGATAAAGGGCCTTCGGTATAGGAAGATGTTTTAGGGGCTTCGGGCTGCTTAAAATCTGGTCCTACTGCGCACGCAGAAAGCACACCTATACAAATCAGTGCCAATAACTGCAAGCGTGGGAGCGTGGGTACTTTTGAAAGAAACATGGATTGCAGCAAATATCCTCTTTTACAAGAGATATTTGAACACAAAAATGATCCCGGGACCCTGTAAAGCCCTGATTTATCTACCTAAATTTGTACATAAGTTTGAATGAAAGTCAAACTCAACGCTTTATTCAACCGTCACACTCTTTGCCAAGTTTCTAGGCTTATCTACATCCGTGCCACGGGCGCATGCTGTGTGATACGCCAATAATTGCAGAGGAACTACATGCAGAATAGGTGAGAGGTTGCCGTAATGCTCTGGCAATCGAATGACATTGATGCCATCGCTGCTGACTATCTCCGTGTCATGATCAGCGAAAACGTATAACTTACCACCGCGCGCCTTAACCTCTTGCATGTTAGATTTCAACTTCTCTAGCAAGTCATCCTTAGGAGCAACCGTAACCACTGGCATCTTGTCAGTAACCAATGCTAGCGGCCCATGCTTTAACTCTCCTGCGGGATAGGCTTCTGCATGGATATAAGAAATCTCTTTTAACTTCAATGCGCCCTCAAGTGCAATTGGGTAATGCATCCCGCGGCCTAAGAAGAGTGCGTTCTCACACTTAGAAAATGCTTCACTCCAAGCAATGATTTGTGGCTCAAGTGCAAGCACTGCGTGCAAGGCTTTTGGTAAATGACGTAATTCTCGAAGAAGCTCTTTTTCTTTTTCCACAGAAATTCTGCCAGCACGCTTCGCAATCGAAACCGCTAAGAGATACAGCGCCAGTAATTGCGTAGTGAATGCCTTAGTAGAGGCAACGCCAATCTCAGCACCTGCTTTTGTTAAGAAGTGCCAGTCAGTTTCGCGAACCATCGCACTGCTTGCAACGTTGCAGATGGCTAAAGTGTATTTATGACCAAGAGCTTTAGCATGGCGCAAGGCGGCCAAGGTATCTGCTGTCTCGCCTGATTGTGAAACCACCACGATCAAGGTCTTTGGATTTGGAACTGTTATCCGATAGCGATATTCGCTTGCGATTTCTACTTGCGTCGGAATGCCTGCAATGTCTTCTAACCAATACTTGGCAACGCATGCAGAGTAATAGCTAGTGCCGCATGCCAGAATGAGAATCTGATCGAAAGCTTTCCAATCATTAGCATTTGCACCAAACAATTCTGGCCCAAATGAAGCAATATTCGCAAGAGTATCGCCAATCGCCCTAGGCTGCTCAAAGATTTCTTTTTGCATGTAATGCTGATAAGGGCCAAGGTCGACAGAGTCAGCCTGAGCAGGCATTGGCTTTTGCTCACGCTTTACATGACTTCCAGCCTGATCAATAACCTCAACGCTATCGGCCTTCAGAATAGCAACATCACCTTCTTCTAAATACATCATTGCGTGAGCGCGACCAGCCAACGCCAAGGCATCTGAAGCCAGGAAGTTTTCTTGATCGCCCAAGGCAACAACCAACGGAGATCCCGCACGTGCACCAACTAATGTACTTGGACTGTCTTTTGCAATCACACCAATAGCATACGCACCATGTAATTTTGGCAGTACAGCACGTACAGATTGCGCAATATTTTTTTGTCCAGACCCGACATACTGTTGATGAATTAAATGCGCAATCACCTCTGTGTCGGTCTCGGATGTAAACACATATCCAGCCGCTTTTAATTCTGCTCTGAGGGCTTCATAGTTTTCAATAATGCCATTGTGTACAACGGCAATCAAGCTGTTAGAAATATGGGGGTGGGCATTTTGTGTGTCTGGTTTCCCGTGAGTGGCCCAGCGAGTATGGGCAATACCTAGGGTTCCGCAAAAATCTTTACTTTGCTCGGCTAGCTCGGAAACGCGCGCAGTCGTGCGAGCTCTTTCGATAGGATGTTGAGCATCGTTACCATTAATTACTGCAAAACCGCAAGAGTCATATCCACGATACTCAAGGCGGCGCAATCCCTCAACTAAAACATCAACAATATTTTTATGGGATGCTGCCCCAACAATGCCGCACATTATTTTTTGCCCTTTACTACCTTCTTGGCTGCTTTTTTAATGGGTTTCTTAGCAGTCTTTTTAGCGGCAACTTTTTTTGCACTTATTTTTTTTGTCGTCTCTGTTGTTGCTTTCTTTACAGGGCGCCGCCATTGCAAAGAGATTTGTTTTGCTCTTGAGATCGTCAATTGATTGGGTGGTGCATCCTTAGTTAACGTGGTACCAGCACCTAAAGTAGCGCCGCGACCAACCCGAACAGGGGCAACCAATTGTGTGTCCGAACCAATAAAGACATCATCTTCAATAATGGTTTGATGCTTATTGACGCCATCGTAATTACAAGTAATCGTGCCAGCGCCAATATTGACTCTTGAGCCAACAATAGAGTCGCCAACATAGGCTAGGTGGTTAGCTTTGCTATTGGCAGCAATTTTGCTGTTCTTCACCTCAACGAAATTGCCAATGTGAACATCATTCGATAGATCTGCGCCGGGACGTAAACGAGCATAAGGCCCAATGACCGATTGGTTGCCAACCTTTGCGCCATCCAAATGACTATAAGCATGTATCGATACATCCTTACCAATGACGCTATTGCGAATCACACAGTAAGGACCAATCTTGGTTCCAGATGCTAAAGTGACACAGCCTTCGAATACGCAACCCACATCAATTGAAACATCAGTGCCGCACTCTAAGGTACCGCGCACATCAATCCGCACAGGATCAGCAAGCGATACGCCCGCATCCATTAATTGATTGGCAATGTTGAGTTGATGAACTCGTTCTAACGCAGCCAATTGATCACGACTATTGACACCGACAGTTTCAAACTCGTCGTCGGCTTGAGTAGTGCGAATAGGTACGCCATCTTTAACAGCCATGGCGATAACGTCCGTTAGGTAATACTCGCCCTGAGCATTGCTGGCACGCAATGCCTTAAGCCATTTCTTCAGAGAATTGGTTGGCAAAACCATAATGCCGGTATTAATTTCTTGAATCGCTTTTTGAGTAGGCGCCGCATCCTTCTCTTCAACAATTGCTTTTACCGAACCATCAGCATCGCGCACGATACGGCCATAACCTGTTGGATTGCTTAAAGTCTGAGTAAGGAGCGCCAGAGCAGAATCTTTGCCACGCACACCGTCAGCTAGCTTAGCCAACTTACTTAAAGTCTTTTGGGTCGTTAAGGGCACATCACCATACAAAACTAAGGTGGGCTCTTTTTCATCGAGTTTAGGCAACGCCTGTAGTAAAGCATGGCCAGTTCCTTTTTGTTGCGCCTGAAGGGCTGTGCTTACTTTGCTAAATCTAGAATCTTCTTTTGCGGTGTTTGCCAAGAATGCTTTAACGTCTGCGGCACCATGTCCAATCACCACAACGGGTCCATTTTTGGCGGACTTGCCTTGGAGGGATAAAGCAGTATTGAGGACATGCTGCAGAAGGGGCTTGCCTGCCAAAGTTTGCAGGACCTTGGGCAACGCAGATTTCATCCGCTTTCCTTGCCCAGCAGCC
Source organism: Polynucleobacter sp. AP-Titi-500A-B4 (assembly GCF_018688095.1). Taxonomy (NCBI): domain Bacteria; kingdom Pseudomonadati; phylum Pseudomonadota; class Betaproteobacteria; order Burkholderiales; family Burkholderiaceae; genus Polynucleobacter; species Polynucleobacter sp. AP-Titi-500A-B4. Next base: position 1,971,981 of record NZ_CP061311.1, read on the forward strand.
AATATGACGATATTCATAAAGGGGGATTATAAGTCCCCTGAATAATAGTTCCACAAGCCAATTCGTCCAAATCTGCCTCATCAATTGCCTTGTCGCCTGCTGACCTGGCGGCAATTCCAGTCAACTCAGTAGAAATCTCGAGATTCTGAAAATCAAACGCTTCCCCATCCATTAAATGGGAAGGCACGATGTGGTGCATTGACCGGAATAGATTCTCTACACGACCAGGGTGCTTCTTCTCCCAATCGCGGAGCATTTCTTTCATCACTTGGCGCTGTAGGTTGGGCTGGCTACCACATAAATCACAAGGAATGATTGGGAAGCTCATATCGACCGCATATCGTTCCAACAGTTTTTCTGGAACATAAGCGAGGGGGCGAATCACAATATGTTTACCATCATCTGATCGCAACTTAGGTGGCATACCTTTTAACTTGCCCGCATAAAACATATTAAGCATTAAGGTTTCTAAGATGTCATCACGATGATGACCTAAAGCAATCTTTGTTGCACCTAACTCATCGGCAACGCGATACAAAATGCCACGACGCAATCGGGAACACAAGCCGCAAGTCGTTTTACCTTCAGGGATAACACGCTTAACAATGCTGTAGGTATCTTGCTCTTCAATATGGAATGGAATGCCTAGGCTCTTAAGGTAGTTAGGTAATGTCTCTGCAGGGAAATTCGGTTGCTTTTGATCCAAATTCACGGCAACGATTTCAAAATTGATTGGGGCACGTTCACGAAGCTTCATCAATATGTCGAGCATGGCATAGCTATCTTTTCCGCCAGATAGACACACCATCACCTTATCGCCATCTTCGATCATGCCAAAGTCGCCAATAGCTTGACCTACCAAGCGACAGAGTTTTTTCTCTAGCTTGTTTTCTTCGAAGATAACTTTACGAATATCGCCCATGAAATTTAATTCTTCTTGAATTCTTTTTAAGATTGTTTAATTCGGAAGACTTCAACCCCTACCGAATGGCAATCGGGATAGACGTCAGGCTTAGCGGTACTAACACGTGCAGCTAAGACTTTGGGATGTAACAACATTGCACTCACAATATCATCGCAAAAAGTCTCTTGTAAATGAATGTGCCCCTTAGAGGCGCGAGCTTTAATAGTTTCGCGCATAAAGTCATAATCCACCACTTCATCTAATTGATCGTTCGTAGGCGTATTCATTGCCAATGGAATATACAAATCTACATTCAAAATGACACGCTGCTCAGCTTTTTTCTCAAAGTCATGGACGCCGATATTGATATAGATCTCATAGTCTCGCAAAAATAGACGGCGACAATCAATCAGAGCGGGATGGGAAAGAATGGCATGCATGAATAGTAGTTTCTTTAATTAGTTTTAAACATCACATCACGTGATGAAGGTAATAAGTGTTGCCCACCATCCACATAAAGAGTGGTGCCAGTAATTGCATTTGAGTCAGCCAAAAATACTGCAGCCTTTGCAATGTCTGCTGGTGTAGATGACTTACCTAATGGCGTCATTTGATGCGCTTTAGAAAAACCTTCATCGGTCTGTTCGCCAGAAGGCAAAGAAATGCCGGGCGCTAAACCCACTACCCTTAGGTACGGCGCAAAATCCATTGCCAACATCTCCACAGAAGTTGCTAATGCAGCCTTCGATAAAGTGTATGACAAGTAATCCGGATTTAAATTGATGAGCTTTTGATCTAGCAACTGGATTACCGAAGGAATGACATCGAACTTACTACCATTCTTTTTCTGGAACTGAAACATGAGTTGAGCCAATAAAACAGGCGCGGTTAAATTAACCTGCATGTGGTCTTGCAGCGTCTTTGTTGTTAGCGGCGTATTTGTGCTGGCACGGTCATATTCAAAAATTGATGCGCTATTAACCAAGCAATGTAGATGAGTGAATTCCTTGCTGACTTGAGAAAAAAGATTTTGAGCTGACTGCTCATTTGCCAAATCAGCTTGAAATGCTGCGGACTGGACCCCAAAACCCTGAATTTGGCCAACTGTTTCTAAGGCTTCCTTTTCAGATCGCCCATAATGAACAGCCACATCCCATCCCTGACGTGCGAATTGCAAAGCGATTTCTCGACCGAGGCGCTTGGCAGCGCCAGTCACTAAAACGGCTTTTCGTTGCTGGGAAAGGGCGGTTGAACTGGGGTTCAATTAAATTCTCTTAGACTAGCGAGCTATGGATATTACCTTGACCAGCCTCGAAACGGAGCACAGTGAGCTTCTGAAGGCCAAAATAGCCTCTCAGATCGTCTCTCGGGGCGGCTGGATACCCTTTTCTCGTTATATGGAAATGGCGTTATATGAGCCCGGAATGGGCTACTACAGCGCAGGGGCTCATAAGCTAGGCGCTGGTGGCGACTTCACTACGGCCCCCGAACTGAGTCCTTTATTCGGCGCAGCGATTTGCTCAACCCTCATCCCAGTTCTAGAGGGCCTCAAGGCGCAAGGTCTGCCAACTCAAGTATTGGAATTTGGTGCAGGCACCGGCAAGCTCGCCACATCTATTTTGGGCCGTCTTCAGGATCTCGATTTCACATTAGATCGCTATGACATCGTGGAGATCTCTCCCGACTTAGCACAGCGCCAGCAGGAAAGAATTAGCAATGCCACTACAGAGCGCAATATCTCAACTCAATGTCATTGGCTAAATGAACTACCCCAAAATTTTAAGGGCGTCATCTTGGCAAATGAAGTCATTGATGCCATTCCATGTGATGCCATCATTTTTCAAAATGGGTTTTGGTATTGGCATGGGGTCTCTCTTGAAGATGGAAAACTGATCTGGAAAACAGGATTGCCTGTTGAGCAAGCTTTGCTTCCCGAAACCTTATTAAATGGCAATTTTTCAGAAGGCTATGTCACCGAATTACATACTCCTGCAAATGCATGGATGCGACAAGTAGCCCATCATTTAAATGCCGGCCTGTTTCTCACCTTTGATTACGGCTTTCCAGAGAGCGAGTATTACCACCCACAAAGATTGGAAGGCACATTGATGGCACACCATCGCCATCATGCAATACAAGATCCATTTCATCTGCCCGGTCTTTGCGATCTCACCACCCACGTAGAGTGGTCACAAATCGCTCGCTGTGCTCTTGCAGAGAATGCTGATGATGTATTCCTGACAAACCAAGCTGCCTATTTATTGGATGCAGGCATTGGTGATATTGCCTTGGAGATTGGTGACCCTGGCAATCCAGAGACATTCTTGCCAATTTCCAACTCACTACAAAAATTATTATCTGAAGCAGAAATGGGTGAGCTATTTAAGGCTTTTGCTTTCTCGAAGAACTTAGATCAATTATTGCCAGGCTTCACGCTTGAGGATCTGCCTGGATTGCGCGGCAGAAATCGACTCTAAAAATTAACTCTGAAGTGCAGCAATAATTGCAGCTAATCTTGCAAGCTCAAAAGCACTACCAATTCGCTCACCATTTGATCGGTCTTGCGCTGCAACGCCAGAAATAATTTCGGCTGTATTCAGTGCCTGCGCATCGCGCATTGCCTTAATTAAAGGAGTTACTTTAAATCCTAACTTTTCTGCAAGATTTAATAGCTCCTGCCCGCGATCAGGCTTTCGCCAAACATCAGCACGATTAAACCAAGCCAAAACATCTACCGCCCTATAAGTACTGTTGCATTTGTTAATGAATGAGATGAGCTCACTAAAAATTTCACTAAAGTCACGCACTTCAGTTGGCATGCGAACACATTCTGCCCATGAACGAATTTCACTTGCAGGCACCTTCATTAAGATAATTGCACAGCGGTCATCTAAGCGATTTCCAACGGAGTCTAAATGGGCGATGAGAATTTGGCGATCTGACTCTTGAAGTAGTTGGGTATTTAACGTTGACGATAGAATCGTTTTAGCAGCGCCAGTATTTAATAACACCTGAAACATATGCATAGGTTTGCTGGCAACCAAACCTCTGGCGAGCTCTTGCCAGATACGCTCTGCTGATAAAGCGTTTAATTCTCCGGCCTGAACAATGGCTTTTAATGCCAGCATCGTTTCATCGGCCACACTAAATTCTGGAAAGCGAGCCGCAAACCGAGCGATACGTAGTAGGCGCAAAGGATCCTCTGCAAAAGCATCAGATACATGACGAAATACTTTTGCTGCCAAATCTTCTCGGCCGTTATAAGGATCCAGAATTGGGCCAGTCAAACTACCATCGACACCCACTTCCTGCGCCATCGCATTAATCGTTAAATCGCGACGCTGCAAATCTTGCTCTAAGGTAACTGAGGGATCGGCATAAAAATGAAAGCCTTTATAGCCTTTACCGGTCTTGCGCTCAGTACGCGCCAAAGCATATTCAGCCTGCGTCTCAGGATGTAAAAAGACAGGAAAATCTTTTCCAACTGGTCGAAAACCTTTAGCAATCATTTCATCAACACTAGAGCCCACCACCACATAATCAATGTCGTGAACGGGCAAACCCATTAAGGTGTCTCGAATAGCTCCGCCAACGGCGTAGATCTTCATTACTGCATACCCTCTAAAGTGCGACGACTCATTTTGAATACTTCAGTTAAAGCATCCCTACCATTTACAGGCAAAGTGTTAGGTAATTGCATTGAGGCAATGTTGTCCCGCGACATCAAGGTTGGGCCAGGCAAGAACTCAAATGCCAAGGCCTGCAAGTAACCAACAAATGCCGGGGCGGGAATAATGGCGCAAGATGTTTTGGCTTTACGAGCGGCAAATTCAACGATCTCTTTCATCGTATAGACCATGGGGCCTACCAAATCATAGGATTGATGAATCGTTTGCGGCATCGCTAAAGATTTCACAAATGCACCCGCGACATCATCAACACTCACCGGTTGAAACTTGGCTTGGTGATTGGCCAATGGCATCGCCGGAAATAATTTGGTGAGCCTAACAAATAAATTAATAAATTGGTCTTGCGCACCAAAAATCACTGAAGGTCTAAAAATAGTCCAATCAAGATTGCTTGCTTTGACCGCCGCTTCTCCGTCACCTTTACTACGCTGATACATAGAGGGTCCATGAGAGTCAGCACCAAGCGCACTCATGTGCAGATAACGCTTTAGTCCATGCAATTGCATCGCGGTAATAATATTTTTTGGTAAATCTACATGAGCAGACTTAAAGACTTTGCCATATGGCTGCGCCGGTTTATCGTGCAACACACCCACTAAATTGATAACCGCTCCATTGGGCCTGATGCGAGCACACAAAGACTGTAATTCATCAAAATCATGAACATCAGCATCCTCAATATGCACCTTGGGTAACATTCGTAGCGAACGTCCTGCCGCTAGATGACTGGATGGGATTAATACTGAGTAGCCGACTATTTGGAGTTGTGCAGCTAAAACATGGCCTACAAATCCATTGCCACCAATGAGCAAAATGTCATATTGCATAGAGCCTTCGCTTATAAATGTTTCGTTAAGGTAACTCAGATTGCGTTGCTGCTTTAGGCGTAATAACCCCTAAACGTTGCTTTAAAGATTGCACCTGTCCATTCATCACTGAAGAATAATAATTTGCATTAGACAAGACATTCTTTACATAAGTACGTGTTTCATTAAATGGAATAGTTTCAGCAAAAATTGCTCCCTCAGTAGGGCTAGTCAGCTTTTCACGCCAAGCCTTAGACCGTGAGGGTCCTGCGTTATAAGCAGCAGATGCTAAAACCCATGAACCATCAAGATCAATCAGCACCATATTCAGATAATTACTACCTAAAGTCAGATTGGTGTTGGTGTCGCTCAACTTATCGTTGGTGTAATTAGTCATGCCAATTTTCTTGGCTACGTACTTCGCAGTATTTGGCATAACCTGCATCAAACCAGAGGCCCCTACAGAAGAGGAGGCGTTCATGATAAAGCGTGACTCTTGCCGAATGAGCCCATAAGCCCAAGCAAGGTTTAAATCTATCTGCCTTGCAATTGGAGAAAGCTCATCTCGAAATGGTGTTGGGTAGCGCAAACTAAAATCATGTTCTTGCTTTGTACGATCAGCAGTGTTGACTACGCGATCATACAAATTGACACGCTTGGCATATTCTGCGGCAGCCAACAGTTGCTTATCCGTCATATTGCGCAATTCCCAATTCCACTCACGATTACCCTCAAAACGTAAGTTCATGGCATATAAGCGCTCACCACGAATAAACCCTTTGCGACTAGCCATGGCATCAATCTCTTGTTCAGTCACCTTGGTACGCGCTGGCGCCTGATTCGATTTACCCAACTCTTCACGAGCTAACTGCCCATAAAAGTTGTATTGATCGGCAATCATTTCAAAACTATCTTTCGCCTTTACGTCTTGGCCCTCAGCCTTTAGTGCGCGGCCATACCAATAAGTCCAAGCGGGATCTTTACTGCGTACGGCAGGATTCATACCATCAATGGCATTCTTTACGAGAACCCAATCTTTGGCACGCAGGCCAGCACGCACTTTCCATTCTTGTGATTCAACAGAGAGTAGTTCGTTATAGCCCAGCTCTTGCTGGAATCGATATGCATCATCTGCATTGGGATCCAACTTCTTCGCCAGAAATTGTCCAATCACACCCCAAGCAACTGCTTGATTTTCTTTACTATAGCGCGAAGAAGTTTGTAAAAAATCTCGGTACGCTTTTGAAGGATCCGCTTTAGCAGCCTTCACAATCTCACCAACAGGATCATCACCTCCAAGTCGCTTGGCCATGGTATCAAAGCCTCTTTCACTGGCAGCACGACCAATCGCCTTTGCCTCACCGGGTGTCATTCCGCCTGCAGCGACTAGCGAAGGTACAAGCTCTTGGCAAGCTTGGCCAAAGTAACTAGGGTCCAATAATATTGCGCGTGAATCAATTGCTAACTTCGTGGGGTTCTCACCTTGAGATAATTTGGATAACAAGGAATAGCACTTCACTTGAGTATCATCATCCAGAACAAACTTTGCGTACTCAGCATCAAAACGCGCCCAGTCTTTTCTCTTACCCAAAACCAACAACCAGTCATTGCGCATACGATCCGCTAGCGCAGTACCTTGGTATTGATTTAAAAAGGCAACCACTTGTGCGTCAGCGCTGTAATCATTACGCGCTCCGCCAGCACTATCAAATAACTGGGGCTTTATGCGAAAGTAAGCAACATAGTCATCAAAGGGGTAATTGGCGAGATTGGATGACAACTGCTGAGTACGAAATACATCATTTTTTCTGGCAGCCTCACGCAAGTCGATAAACATTCGATCGGTGTCAGTAATTTCAGCTGGGGCAGCCTTGCTTTCATAAGATTTGGGCAGTTGTGGCTTTTTGGACTTTTCAGCCAATGCTAAGGGCGCATTGAGAACCAGGCCCAAAATCAGAATCTTGGCCCATTGATGGCATATGCGATTTTTTAACTTCTTTTCCACTATCGAACCCTGTATTGATAAATTAGGCATTTACTTCGCATTAACTTGATTACTATATCTTCTAATTTTCGCCTGATAATGGTCGATATGCACGGTAATTCACCAAAAACACTTCGCCAAGAATTATTAAAGCAACGCAAAGAATTTGCGTCGCGAATAAATTACGTCCAAGCAACAGCACCCATCCTTAGCAGCCTAACTACCTTATTAGAAAAAGAAGGTGCGTCCTACCGCTCAGTTGCTCTCTATTGGCCTATTCAGGATGAATTGGATCTGCGCCCCGCCTTAATGGCTTGGTCCACAAATGTAGTCGGGCGTCGACTGGCGCTCCCCTTTGCTCGTCCTGATAAACATCTCGACTTTTATGAATGGCAGGATGGCGACAGCCTAATTCCTAGCAAACATGGCGTGCCAGAACCAGACCCCAATAACTTAGATCGACCCGCCATCACACCGGACTGTATCCTGATTCCTTGCGTTGGCTGGTCTAGTTCAAATAAAAACGGCAAAACTCATTACTGGCGCTTAGGTTACGGTGGCGGATATTTTGATCGCACCCTTGCTGATCTAAGAAAAAAAAATCCCAAGCTCGTTTGCATTGGGATTGGATTTGATTGGCAGAAACTAAATGATGCCCAATGGGCAGCTCAAACTCATGATGAGCCCTTGGATATGCTGCTGACTGAGTCAGGCTTATTGCGCTAATTTACTTCACTAAGTCCAAGTTATCTGCGATAGCTAAAACAGCATCGGCTTGATTCAGTGAATAGAAATGTAGGCCTGGAGCACCGGCAGTCAGAAGCTGATCACACAAATCTGTCACCACCTCTTCGCCAAATGCGCGAATCGAAGCGATGTCATCACCATAGGACTGAAGACGCAACCGAATCCAACGTGGGATTTCAGCGCCACAGGCATCTGAGAATCGGAGCAGCTGGGTGCTATTAGTGATCGGCATGATGCCAGCAATGATCGGCTGAGTCACGCCCAGGTCATAAGCTTCATCAACAAACCGGAAGTAGGCGTCACTGTTATAGAAATACTGAGTCACAGCAGAATTAGCGCCTGCCTTCATTTTTTGTACAAAGAAATCTACATCGCTTGCAGGCGACTTTGCCTGTGGATGAGTTTCTGGATAAGCGGCTACATCAATATGAAACCAATCGCCTGTTTCAGTGCGAATAAATTCCACTAATTCATTAGCATGATGAAACTCGCCATACTGGCCCATGCCAGAAGGCAAGTCACCACGCAAAGCAACAATTCGTTTAATACCTAAGGCTTGATACTGCTTCAACATCTCTTTCACGCTATCGCGTGAGCTACCAACACAAGACAGGTGGGGAGCAACTGCAGCACCTGCCGCATGAATATCACTCACCACCTTTAAGGTGCCAGACTGAGTAGAACCACCGGCACCAAAAGTCACGGAATAAAACGCTGGCTTGAGTGTTTCGCTGAAACGCTCACGCACGAGGCGTAACTTATTCTCACCTTCAGGTGTTTTTGGAGGAAAGAACTCGACGCTTAATTCCATGATCTTGGGCCTAGGTATCTATTGAATGGATGGATTAATAACGATAGTGGTCAGCCTTATATGGGCCTTCCTTGGTTACGCCAATGTAAGAGGCCTGCTGGTCAGACAGCACCGTTAACTCTGCATTGAGAGTTTTGAGCTGTAAACGCGCAACCTTCTCATCCAAATGCTTAGGCAATGTGTAAACACCGATTGGGTATTTATCTGTACCTACTGCATTCCACAATTCGATTTGCGCAATCACTTGGTTTGCAAATGAAGAGCTCATGACATAAGAAGGGTGTCCTGTACCGCAACCCAGGTTTACCAAACGACCCTTAGCCAAAATAATGATGCGCTTTTCAGGTTTACCATTGCTTGCAGGGAAAATCACATGGTCAACTTGTGGCTTGATTTCTTCCCATTTGTATTTTTCAATACCCGCTACATCGATCTCGTTATCAAAGTGGCCAATGTTACAAACGATGGCTTGATTCTTCATCTTAACCATGTGGTCATGTGTAATCACATGGTAGTTGCCAGTTGCAGAAACAAAGATATCTGCTTTGTCAGCAGCGTAATCCATAGTCACGACACGATAACCTTCCATCGCTGCTTGCAAGGCGCAGATTGGATCTACTTCAGTAACCCAAACTTGAGCAGACAAAGCACGCAATGCTTGAGCTGAGCCTTTACCTACATCACCGTAGCCGCAAACTACTGCAACCTTACCAGCAACCATCACATCAGTAGCACGCTTAATGGCGTCTACTAAAGACTCGCGGCAACCATAGAGGTTGTCGAACTTGCTCTTAGTAACAGAGTCGTTTACGTTGATTGCAGGGAACTTCAAATCACCCTTAGCAAACATCTGATACAGGCGATGCACACCAGTAGTCGTCTCTTCTGTAACGCCCTTTACTTTTTCCAAACGTGTTGAATACCAAGTTGGATCTTGTGCCAATTTTTTCTTGATAGCGCCAAACAAAATGGTTTCTTCTTCGCTGGTAGGATGATTCAAGCAAGCTTGATCTTTTTCAGCGCGAGCACCAAGGTGCAATAGCAAAGTTGCATCGCCACCGTCATCCAAAATCATATTGGTGTAACCACCATCAGCCCATTCAAAGATGCGATGGGTGAAGTCCCAATATTGCTCTAGGGTTTCGCCCTTGATTGCGAATACTGGCGTGCCATTAGCGGCAATCGCTGCAGCAGCATGATCTTGTGTTGAGAAAATATTGCAAGAAGCCCATTGCACTTCGGCGCCCAGCGCCTCGAGAGTTTCAATCAATACCGCGGTTTGAATGGTCATATGCAATGAACCAGTTATGCGTGCACCACGCAATGGCTGTTGTGCAGCGAACTCATCACGAATCGCAATCAATCCAGGCATCTCAGTTTCAGCAATCGCAATTTCTTTACGACCAAAGTCAGCCAAAGAAATATCGGCAATTGCGCAACGAGTTGCAACAAAGTTATTTAAATCAGAAACGGTATTCATTAATGCTCCAGCTAAATACGATCCAATGCTGGAGTGCAAACTCGCTAGCCGTTGAACCATGGGTTAGCGAGCGCAGTTGCAATTAGCAAATTCTGGGGATTGCCTCAGAACTCACTCCCTTCAAGCCTGGGGAAATGCTGGGTTTCAACATTCCTTGCAACGCTCCTTGAAGGTATGACGTAATTGTAAACAATTACGTCATATTTCGCCTCAATACACCAATAAACTGCTTTTTAATGCTTACAAGCCAGCTGCTGCACGTAATGCTGCAGCTTTATCCGTCTGCTCCCACGTGAATTCTGGCTCCTCACGACCAAAGTGGCCATAAGCAGCAGTTTTACGATAAATCGGACGCAGGAGATTGAGCATTTTTACGATGCCCTTTGGACGCAAGTCAAAGTGCTCTGAAACCAACTGCGCAATCTTCTCATCAGAAATCTTGCCTGTGCCAAAAGTGCTCACCATCACTGATGTTGGTTTTGCAACACCAATCGCGTAAGAGATCTGAATCAAACACTTGCTTGCTAAACCAGCAGCAACTACGTTCTTCGCAACATAACGACCAGCGTATGCAGCAGAGCGGTCAACCTTTGATGGATCTTTGCCTGAGAAAGCACCACCACCGTGAGGGGCTGCACCACCGTAGGTATCCACAATAATTTTGCGACCAGTTAAACCGCAATCACCTTGTGGGCCGCCGATAACGAAACGACCTGTTGGGTTGACCAGAAAATTAATCGCACCTTTAATCAAATGCTTAGGTAAAACTGGCTTGATGATTTCTTCGATTACAGCTTCACGCAACTTTTCGAGAGAAATGTCTTCATCGTGCTGAGTAGATAGCACCACGGTATCAATAGAGTCAGGCTTTCCGTCTACATAACGTAATGTCACTTGTGACTTTGCATCGGGACGTAACCATGTCAAACGGCCATCGCGACGCAATTGAGATTGACGCTCTACCAAGCGGTGCGACAAGTGAATTGGCAAAGGCATGAGTTCAGCAGTCTCATCGCAAGCGTAACCAAACATTAAGCCTTGGTCGCCAGCGCCTTGATCTAAACCGTCGTCATGGGCCTTATCAACGCCTTGTGCAATATCAGGGCTTTGCTTGTCATAAGCAACCAAGACAGCACAACCTTTGTAATCAATTCCATAAGCGGTGTTGTCATAACCAATTTCGCGCAGGGTGTTGCGAGCTACCTGAATGTAGTCAACGTTAGCATTCGTAGTAATTTCACCGGCTAAGACTACTAAACCGGTATTACATAAAGTTTCAGCAGCAACACGAGCAGTTGGATCTTGGGCCAAGATGGCATCCAGAATCGAATCCGAAATTTGGTCTGCTACTTTATCGGGGTGGCCTTCAGAGACTGACTCTGAGGTGAAGAAGTAATCATTTGCCATTGCATATTCCTTTAAAAATTAACACGATCTATAGGACAACTCGACGTGCCAGGAACTACAACGGCGACGCTTTAGCAGAATGTTTGAATCGCCCTGCAAGTTGTCTTAACTCGGCGATGGAGTAATTCTATCTGAAAAGGGTGTAATCCATCAAGATGCGCCTAAATTTGGTCTATGCAGCCGCATTGAATATCATTGGGGGGTGCGAAAAATCCTACTGAAGATCGGCCTGAACATCATTGCTGCGCTCCCCCTTGCGGTAGTGCAGGTATTGGGCGCTCTTTTGGGCGTTCTAGCTTATGTAGGCTCTAAACAATATCGCTCACTTTTTAGACCTCAATACGAAGCTGTCGTGAAGGCGCGAAAGCTCCCGCTAAAGCTTTGGGAAGCAGTGCGGGCATCTGGCATGCTCTTCTCAGATAGCCTGTGGATCTGGCGAAACCCGCAAAAGGCACTCACTTTAGTTGAAGTGCAAAACTGGAATTTAGTAGAGATGGCGATTCAAGAGGGGCATGGCCTCGTGATGCTAACCCCACATCTTGGTGGCTTTGAAATTATTCCGCGAGTATTAGCCCAACATTTTCCTGCAACGATTCTGTATCGCCCTTCACGACAAGAATGGCTGAACGAAGTTGTTGAAGAGGGTCGCGCCTATCCTAATATGCACTTTGTTCCAACCAATCTCAATGGCGTTCGCCAAATGACGAGGGCGCTAACTCGGGGCGAAGCAATCGGCATTCTTCCGGATCAAGTCCCCAGTGGCGGTGAAGGCGTATGGGTTCCTTTTTTTGGACGCCCTGCCTACACCACTCCATTACCTGCCCGCTTAGCCAATCGAAACAACACTCCAGTAATCATGTTTACAGCTAAACGTAAAGCCATTGGACAAGGCTGGTTGATGCAAGCAACCCGTCTTGCCCCCCTTTCGGAAGATGCAACTATCGCTGCGGCTGAACTCAACGTCGCCATTGAAAACGCAGTACTGATTGCGCCAGAACAATTTATCTGGTCATATAACCGCTATAAGCATCCAGCTGGTGCAGAATTGCCTCCAAGCATTCAATAGATTCATTATCATTTTTAGAATGGCTTGGTTATCTAACCTCTTCAATTTCTTAGCGCTCAGCTTGTTGCGCTTGTTTGCCTTTCTTCCTTATGCAATAACTGTCTATGTTGGCTATGGTCTTGGTTGGCTTGCCGCGCATATTCCAAATAGTCGCACCCGAGTCGTGAAAACCAATCTACGTTTATGTTTTCCCAATCTAAACGAAAAAGAAATTGATACGCTTGCGCTCGAGCATTGGAAATTATTTGGTCGTAGCGTATTAGAAAGAAGCCGCATCTGGCTTGGCAGTGGAAAACAGATCACGGATATCGTGACAATAGATTCTGCAATCACCTTGGGAGATCGCAAGCCTCGTCTGCTCATCAACCCTCACTTTGTTGGTCTAGAGGGTGGATTTATGGCGCTATCTGTATTGGCCAACCAGCACGATTGGCCAAGGGGCGCAGGTCTTTACCAAAACATGAAAAATCCTTTTTTCAATCAAAAAATGATTGAATGGCGAAACCGGTTTGGCGGAAAATCAATTGAAAGACAAAGTCGGTTGCGCGACCTGATTCGAGAAATTCAAACGGGAAACTTTATTTTTATTGCGCCCGATATTGATTTGGGTCCCAGGGATTCAGTCTTTGTGCCTTTCTTTGGCATTCAGACCAATACAATTACATCGGTGTCTCGCCTAGCAAGACTAAGCGGGGCGGAAGTGTGTTTAATGACCACAACCCTCAACAAAGATGGCAAAGCTTATACCTGTCATATCAGCGCACCTTTGCCGAACTTTCCAAGCGATGACGTAGAAAAAGATACTGCGCGATTAAATCAATACATTGAAGATCTTGTTCGAGAAAGGCCAGCAGAGTACTATTGGGTACATAAACGCTTTAAGCATCGCCCTCCCGGCGAAGCTAGCCTTTACGAATAAAGAGATATTTTGAGCACTGATCAATCTAACGCCGGACGCAAACTTCGCTTCACCAAAATGCATGGTGCCGGCAATGATTTCATTGTGCTCAATGGGATTGATCAGGATTTGAGTGGCATTACAAGCGAACAATGGCGAGCTCTGGCGCATCGCCAATTTGGCATCGGTGCCGATCAAATTCTTTTGGTAGAAAAAACTTCTAGGGCAGATGCCGATTTCAAATATCGAATTTTTAATGCGGATGGTGGTGAGGTAGAGCAGTGCGGTAATGGCTCTCGTTGCTTTGTACGCTTTGTTCTTGATCAAGGGCTATCTAAGAAGAACCCCTTGCGTGTTGAGGTTGCGCATACCGTCCTCACCCTTAAATCTCATCCAGATGGTCAGGTTGAGGTAGATATGGGCGCTCCCATTTTTGAACATCATCAAATCCCGTTTAATGCAAACGGATTAGCCAGCATGCAAGAGTTCCAAGAAATGCTTTATGCGCTTCCGCTCGAACAGCCCGCTACTCATGACAGTTTTGTTGGCGTTCTTTCAATGGGTAATCCCCATGCGGTACAAGTAGTCGCCGATATTGAAAGCGCCCCTGTTTTAGAAGAAGGTCCTGAGATTGAGCGGCATTCTGTATTTCCAAAAAGGGTAAATGCGGGCTATATGCAAATCGTCAATCGCAATGAAATCAAATTGCGCGTCTATGAACGCGGTGCTGGTGAGACGCTCGCTTGCGGCACAGGTGCTTGCGCAGCTGTGGTGTCAGGTATTCGCAGAGGTCTATTGGATTCCCCTGTTAAGGTTCGCACCCGTGGCGGTAATCTACAAATTACTTGGGGCGGTATTGTCAATAATGTCGCTCAACCCGTCATCATGACTGGTCCGGCTGTCACCGTATTTGAAGGTGAAACAGTAATCTAGGAAAACTACTTTGTTTTTCCTAGACGCCATATTTCTCGCGATAGGCTTTGACTGCTGGTAAGTAATTCGTGAGCTGAGCGTCACTAGATGCAGTTAAGAAAGACATCAAGCCAGTCAGGTTCGCAATTGAAATCACTGGTAAACCAAATTCTTGCTCAACCGCTTGTACCGCCGACTTGTCGCCAATCTCGGTTGCCGTGCCTGATCTTTCCATGCGATCCAAAGCAATCAATACCGCTGCAGGCTCTGCACCCGCCTGACGAATGAGCTCTACAGATTCCCTGACTGAAGTACCAGCAGAAATCACATCATCAACAATAACCACTCTGCCCTTCACCGGCGCGCCCACTAAAACACCGCCCTCTCCATGATCTTTGGCTTCTTTGCGGTTATAGGCATACGGAACGTTAATACCGTTATCAGCTAATGCAATGGCTGTAGCGGCTGCAAGCGTGATGCCCTTGTAAGCTGGTCCATAAAGCATGTCAAATTGAAGTTTAGATTCTTGCAAGGCTTTGGCGTAATAACGACCTAAGGCCCCTAAACTAGCCCCATCATCAAAACCACCAGCATTAAAGAAATAAGGCGAAAGTCTTCCAGCTTTGGTTTTAAACTCCCCAAAGGACAAAACCTTTGCTTCTAAGGCAAAACGAATAAAGTTATCTTGATTTGAATTATTTGAGCTCATAGGCCTACATGTTACGCATCATTTCAGCGAACCTCAACGGTATCCGTTCTGCAGTCAAAAAAGGCTTTCTACCATGGGCTGTGAAGCAGAAAGCAGACTTCATCTGCATGCAAGAGCTCAAGGCTCAGAGAGATGATCTAGAAGATGTCATCCTCAACCCCGATGGCATGCATGGCTTCTTTCATCATGCCGAGAAGAAAGGCTATAGCGGCTGCGGCATCTATACACCCCACAAACCAGATGAGGTCTTATACGGTTATGGCAATGAGGAGTTCGATGCTGAAGGTCGTTATGTGGAAGTCAGATTTAAAGGGCTTTCTGTGATCTCGGTATACATGCCCTCAGGCTCAAGCTCGCCCGAGCGCCAAGAGGCTAAATATCGTTATCTTGATAGCTTTTTGCCCCACCTCATCAAGCTTAAAAAATCTGGGAGAGAAATTGTTCTTTGTGGGGACGTCAATATCGCCCATCACGAGATCGACTTAAAAAATTGGAAAGGTAATGTTAAGAATTCTGGTTTCTTACCAGAAGAGCGTGCATGGCTTACTAATCTCTTTAACAAAGTGGGTTATGTAGACGTCTATCGCAAACTAGAGCCTGAGGCTGGCGAGTCTTGCTACACCTGGTGGAGTAATCGCGGTCAAGCCTACGCAAAAAATGTTGGCTGGCGTATTGACTATCACATCAGCACACCTGGCATCGCAGCTACTGCCAAGAAAACTGCTGTCTACAAAGATGAGCGCTTTTCAGATCATGCCCCACTGATCGTGGATTACGACTGGAAAATTTAAGTAGTAAAAAACAGGGTTAATCGTCTACTTTTTTGATCTGAACGATCTTGAAGTGAATCGTTGCCCAAATCAAAATGAGGACTGGTGCGCCAATAATGGCGGTGCCGTAGAAAAAGGCCTGGTATCCAAAGTTATCAACAAACACGCCCGAGAAGCCTGCTAGCCATTTAGGTAAGAGCAGCATCATGGAGCTAAACAAGGCGTATTGAGTAGCCGAATAACGAATATTGGTCAGCGATGACAAGAAAGCAATAAAGGCAGCGCTAGCAATGCCAGAACTTAAATTGTCCGCTGAGATTACCCATATCAAGCCATGTAAATCATGCCCTTGAGTTGCAAGCCAGGCAAACAATAAATTGCTAACGGCTGATAGCACTGCACCCACAAATAAAATTCGTAAAACGCCAAAACGCAAAGTGAGAACTCCGCCTACAAATGCGCCGACTAAAGTCATGATGACGCCAAACACCTTGCTCACTGCCGCGACTTCGTCCTTGGTATAGCCCATATCGACATAAAAGGGGTTGGCCATAATGCCCATCACCACATCACTAATCCGATAGACAGCAATCAGAGACAAAATCAAAATAGCATGCCAACGATATCGTGTAATGAACTCTGCAAAAGGCTCAATCAAGGTTTGGTACAACCATGCTTTTGCATTGCGCGCCTTAGCTAACTGATATTGCGCAGGTTCCGTGCTCAATAAAGTTGTTAAGACACCCACTCCAATAGAAGCGGCCATGCAAAGATAGGCAAACTGCCATGCGCCAGCGTCATACCCGCTACCTGTTTCAGCTCTAGCAGCAAGCCACAGAACGCCTGCACCAGCCCAGATCAAGGCCAATCGATAGCCAGTTTGATACGTTGCCGCCAAGGCGGCTTGATGATCGCTATTTGCTGATTCAATGCGGAAAGCATCTAAAGCAATATCTTGTGTCGCCGACCCAAAAGCCACCAAAAGAGCACACCAAACAATGGGGTTCAGAGCGAGCTTGGGATCAAGGGTCGACATTCCAACCAAGCCAAGAATAATGAGTGCTTGCGCAAAAATCAGCCAGCTTCTTCTACGGCCTAACCATTTCGTTAGAAATGGAATTTGTACACGATCCACCAAGGGCGCCCACACCCACTTAAATGCATAGATCAAGCCAACCCAAGTTAAGTAACCAATCGTGCTGCGATCAATGCCAGCCTCACGCAACCAGAAGCTTAATGTTCCGAGTATCAGCAAGAGAGGCAAGCCGGCTGAAAAACCAAGGAAGAGCATTCGCAAACAAGGCCATTCGAGATACACCCGAAAGTCTTGTAACCAAGACCGAACCATTTTAGGCACGGCTAACGCGGAATAAAGCCAAGCTACCAAAAAGATTTGGCATAAGAGTCACTTGTCGACCTTCATGCAAGATGCACTGATCTATTACCCTAAGGCCGAGGCTGGAAGCCAACTTCTCGAAGTCTGCCACTGTCAAGACGCGCACGTTAGGCGTGTTGTACCACTGATATGGCAAGCTCTTTGATACAGGCATACGTCCAAGACCTACCGCCAGTCGGTGAGACCAATGACCAAAGTTCGGAAACGACACGATCGACTCTTTGCCAACGCGTACCACTTCACGCAAAATCTTTTCTGTTTGATGAATCGTTTGCACTGTCTGCGATAAAACAACCGTATCAAAACTATTGTCTTCAAAAAGGGCTAAGCCACCTTCTAAATCTTGCTGCAGCACGTTCAGTCCTTTTTGCACGCAAGAAAGTACACGTGCATCATCAATCTCTACACCGTAGGCATGAACCGGCTTTTGCTTTTGCAAAAACTCAAGGAAGCTACCATCACCACAACCCAAATCGAGGACTTGGCTATTAGGGGCAATCCATTTGGCTATGGCTGCGAAATCGGCGCGCTTACTCATGGTCATGATTGCACCTCGCGCATTTGCTTGAAATAGGCCCTTACTAAATTGTGATAACGCTCATCATCTAACAAGAATGCATCATGGCCATGGGGTGCATCAATCTCTGCGTATGTCACTTCGCTCTTATTGCTCAATAAGGATTGCACAATCTCGCGACTGCGATTAGGCGGGAATCTCCAATCAGTCGAAAAACTCACCACTAAGAACTTCGCCTGCACTTCAGCAAGTGCGCGGTTCAAACTGCCGTCATAACGACGTGAAGGATCAAAGTAATCTAGGGCGCGTGTAATCAGTAAATAGGTGTTGGCATCAAAGTAAGTGGAAAATTTATCGCCCTGATGGCGCAAATAACTCTCCACCTCAAACTCCACATCAAAGCTGAAGCGATAGTCGTTTGACTCGCCATTGGGACGTTGTAACTCGCGCCCAAATTTCTCAGCCATATCATCATCAGACAAATACGTGATGTGCCCAACCATCCTAGCCAAACGCAGACCTCGCTTGGGCACTACACCGTGCTCGTAATAGTTGCCCCCATGAAAATCGGGATCCGACAAAATAGCGTTACGAGCTACTTCATTGAAGGCAATATTTTGTGCGCTTAACTTTGGAGTAGATGCAATGACGACACAATGATCTAGACGCTTAGGAAATTGAATTGCCCAAGCCATGGCTTGCATGCCGCCCAAACTCCCGCCCATGACTGCAGCAAATTTACGAATGCCTAACTTGTCAGCTAAGCGTGCTTGCGTATTGACCCAATCCTCTACAGTTACTACTGGAAAGTCTGCGCCGTATGGTTTACCAGTCGCAGGATTAATGCTCATCGGTCCAGTAGAGCCAAAGCACGAACCTAAATTATTAACGCCGATGACAAAGAAGTGATTGGTATCAACTGGTTTGCCAGGACCAATCATGTTGTCCCACCAACCAATATCTTCAGGGTTTTCTGGGCTTGGTCCCGCTACGTGATGCGAGGCATTGAGGGCGTGACAAACTAATACAGCATTACTTTTATCAGCATTAAGTTTGCCGTAGGTTTCAATGACTAAGTCATAGCCAGACAACATGGCGCCACTCTGCAAAGGCAGGGGCTCGGCAAAGTGGATGGTATTTCTAGAGAGGTGTAGCTCGCTCATTCTGACAAGAGCAAACGCAAACTGACATCAGAAGCATCGGTTGGCAATTTTTTAAAGCCGCTACGGGCAAATCGATGCCAACGACCCAAAACAAAACTCATCAACATGGCTGCACGAATACTCACCTCTTCTTGACCCAGCTGGGCCCAGACTCCACCCTGAGTTTGAGCAATACGTAAGGCCTGTTTAAGTGAGGCCTCTACACGATCTAGCACTTGAGTGATGCGCTCTTGCAAGCGATCATCCTCCTGCAATAAAGCGTCGCCTAATAAAACACGCGTCATGCCAGGATTCTTTTCAGCAAAGAACAAAAGCATTTGTAAGATGCCGCGCGCTTGTGCAAGGCCGGATTCTTCTTTTTGATTAATCTGATTAATTAAACCAAAAACAGTCTGCTCAATAAAAGAAATTAAGCCTTCGAACATCTGCGCTTTGCTCGCAAAGTGGCGATATAAAGCCGCTTCAGAAACATCAATCTTGGCCGCCAAAGCTGCAGTCGTTACTCGCTCACCTTTTGGATTTTGCAACATCTCTGCAAGAACCTGCAGAATCTGTAGGCGACGCTCGCCTGGGCGAGGGCGCTTGCGTGTTTTACCAGCGTCAGCACTGCTGCTGTCGATGTCTGCCGGCTGTAAAGATTCACGCATAGTCATCTACTTATCTAGAACGAATCATCGTACCGAACGCTTGTTCAGTGAGAATTTCTAATAACAAAGAGTGCTCAATCCGGCCATCAATAATATGTACAGAATTCACACCACTCTTAGCAGCATCTAAGGCAGACGAAATCTTTGGCAACATGCCTCCAGAAATAGTGCCATCGGCAAACAATGCATCAATTTCTCTCGCAGTGAGATCTGTCAATAACTTACCGTCTTTATCCATCACACCCGGAATATTGGTCATCATGACCAACTTCTCTGCATGAAGAATTTCAGCCATCTTGCCAGCTACTAAGTCAGCGTTAATGTTGTACGCTTGGCCTTCCGCGCTAAAACCAATCGGTGAAATCACGGGGATGAAGGCGTCATCTTGCAAGGCTTTAACCACCGCTGGATTGATAGACTCAATCTCACCGACAAAACCGATATCGACCTTTTTGCCTGGCTCTGTGTCGCTTGGGATCATCATCTTCTTAGCGTGAATGAGTCCGCCATCCTTGCCTGTCAAGCCAACCGCCTGACCGCCAAAGTGATTGATCAACATCACGATATCTTGCTGAACTTCCCCGCCCAAAACCCACTCTACTACTTCCATGGTTTCTTCATCGGTAACACGCATGCCCTGAATAAAGGTGCCGGTCTTGCCAATCTTTTTGAGTGCCTCATCAATTTGTGGGCCGCCGCCATGAACCACTACAGGATTCATACCAACCAATTTCAATAAGATCACATCGCGGGCAAAGCTTTCTTTAAGACGCTCTTCCACCATTGCGTTTCCGCCGTACTTAATCACGATAGTCTTACCGTGATATGCACGGATGTAAGGCAAAGCTTCAGCAAGAATCTCTGCTTTTAACAAAGGTGAGATATCGCTAAGAGTAGGTAAATGCTTAGTCATTACAAATAGAATTTATTCGCCAAATAATTTTTGACGGAGTTCGCGACGCTCTTGAGCCTCAAGAGATAAGTTGGCTGTAGGCCTTGCAATTAAACGGTTCAAGCCGATTGGCTCACCAGTTTCTTCGCACCAACCATAGTCGCCAGACTCGATACGTCCAAGCGCTTGCTCAACTTTTTTCAATAACTTGCGTTCACGATCACGGGTGCGCAATTCCAATGCGTGCTCTTCTTCAATCGTTGCACGATCTGCTGGATCTGGAACCAAAATGTTTTCACGCAAATGCTCTGTTGTCTCGGAAGCATTTTTTAAAATGTCTTCTTTCAGAGTTAATAATTTTTGACGGAAAAAATCTAACTGGGCAGCACTCATGTAGTCCTTGTCAGACATCTTGAGCAATTCAGCTTCAGTTAAAGCCGCGCCTTTAACAGCTTTAGTGCTGGTTGCTTTGCTGCTTGCCTTTGCAGTGCTTGCAGGTTTTGTTGCTGTTTTTGCCGTCATCTCATTCTTTCCTGGGTTTGAAGCATTATTGCCTCATTCTGCCAAACTTTTACTGCCCTTTAACCAATATTCTTAGATATTCATCAATCTAGACCGTGGCGGCGGATTGTACCCGAATCTGCCTAGACCAAACATCCCTCAAGCCCAGCCAGTAGGGTGTCCTTAGGCAAATCAATGCCTATGAAGACCATCCGGGTTTGTTTGGGCTCCGCACCCCAAGGACCAGCCAAATCACTGCCCATCATCTGATGAACGCCCTGGAATACCACTTTACGGTTACTTCCCTTCACATAGAGCACGCCTTTATAGCGCAGCATCTTTTCTCCAAAGACCTCCAAAATGCCCCCCAGGAAGTCTTCTAACTTTTGATGATCAAAGGGTTTATCACTACGAAAAACGAAGGACTGAATGCGATCTGTGTGGCCTGCATGGCCATGGTGATGATCATGGCTATGGTCATGCCCACAAGTGCTGTGATCATGGTCATGGGAGTGATCGTGCCCACAATCAGCATGATCGTGATCATCTTGCTCTAAGAAATGAGGGTCGATATCAAGCTTGGCATTCAGGTTGAAACCTTTGAGATCCAATACAGCATTCAAAGGCACTACACCTTTTGAAATTGCGCTAATTGGCGCTCTTGGATTCATGTGCATTAAGCGGCCGCGGAGTGCCTCAACTTCAGCAGACGTCACCAAGTCAGTCTTGGTAATAAAGATTTGGTCCGCAAAGCCGACTTGGCGCTGAGCTTCTTCATGCTCAGTCAGTTGTTGTTGGCCATGCTTAGCATCTACCAATGTGACTACTGCATCTAATACATAGTGGTCTGCAACATCATCATCCATAAAGAAGGTTTGCGCTACTGGGCCTGGATTGGCAACGCCAGTAGTTTCAATGACGACACGGTCAAAGCTAATATTCTTATCTTTGCGCTGTTCCCATAACTCGTTCAAAGCTTCAACAAGATCACCACGGATCGTGCAACAAATGCAACCATTGCTCATTTGCACAATATTTTCTTCGTGATCCTGAACCAAAATATCGTTGTCAATATTCTCTTCACCAAACTCATTCTCAATCACAGCAATTTTTTTACCGTGATCTTCAGTGAGAATGTGCTTTAACAAAGTGGTTTTGCCGCTGCCTAAAAAGCCCGTCAATATGGTTACCGGAATTAATGCCATGAATGATCCAATCACAATCTAGAGTCTTGCGTTCCCCAACTGGGAAACCCACTATCTTACCGAGTTCCTTAGCCTTTGCCAGCCTTTGCGCGCGGATGCGCTTTATCGTATGCCTGAGCAAGGTGCTGGAAATCCAAGGAGGTATAAATCTGAGTACTGGCAATGCTGGCATGCCCCAACATCTCTTGCACAGCGCGCAAATCCTGTGAGGATTGCAAAACGTGGCTGGCGAAGCTGTGGCGCATCATGTGCGGATGCACATGCGTAGGTAGACCAGCGCGGATTGCTAAAGAGCGTAGGCGAGCCTGCACAGTGCGCGGTGATAAACGCTTACCAGTGGCAGATAAAAATAATGCGATCGATTCTTCGACATAGGAACCCGCATCACGAATCTCCCGCCAAGTAAGCAAGGACTTCATTGCTGGCGAGCCGACAGGTACGGAGCGCCTCTTTCCACCCTTACCCAACACTGTGACTTCAGCCGCATCCCAATCTAGCCAACCGGCAGACTCATGCTGACGGTCTTTGCTCTGCATGACATCGATGCCCAACAGTTCAGATAGTCGCAACCCCGAGGAATACAGTAAATCAATAATCGCTGCATCGCGAATCGATTCAAAATCCTTTTTCTCCTGCGCCTCTTTGACCGCTTGATTTACTAAAGCCAGGGCTTGCTCAACCGACAAAGCTTTGGGCAAAGACTTTAGGCGCTTAGGGGCCTTCACGTCATCAACTGGATTGGCTATTAAATTACTGGTTACCTTGCCAGCGCGTGCATCACGACGGGCATCCTTTTCAGTGAGCCAGTCATACCAACCACGCCATGCTGAAAGAGCTCTTGCAATACTTCTAGAAGATTTTTCTTTAGAGTGTAGGCGGCCCGCCCAGCGTCGAACATGCGCATTACTGACCTTTAATAAATCAACTGAATCCTCAAGGGCAAAATTTTGGAGGTCACTCAAATCCATGCCATACGCCTTAAGGGTATGTTGAGAGAGCTGTCGCAACACATGCAGCTCATGCAAATACTCTTGCATGAGTGGATGAAGTTCAGTCGGCTTTAGCTTCATAAGCTTGGATACGATCCAAAGCTGCGGCAGTCAGTTCTGCAATTTGACGCAAATAGAAAGCGCCCATGTCTGCAGTAAAGCGGGTTTCGTCTTTGCTGGCTAGCAGAAGTACCGCCGGTGACTGATTAACACCAACACTCTTACCCAGCGGCAAACCAATAGCCACCATGCTTTGCCACTCTGGGTCAATCTTAGTTTGACTTGCCAGCAAATCAACGCTTGCTGCAGCCAACTCTTTTGCAGAACCGCATAAAGGAGTATCAATCCAAGGACCAAACGCAGAATTGGGTGAAAGTAGTTGCGCTGATTCGACTTCAAACACTTCAGCCAAACCTGAAGTAATGGCGGCCTCAACATCCGCCTTATTGTTGGCTTTCATCAAACGCAACAGCCAAGCTACTAAGCTTTGCTGAGTTTTATCGTTGCGACTACCGAAGTGCAACATCTCACTCAAACGACGATTGAGCTCTTGATTTTGAGTGCGCAGCAGGGTCATCTGACGCTCTTGCAAAGAGATCGCGCGATCTTCATGAGGATGCTTAATCCGAATCTCATTAAAGAGATTGGCATAACGCTCAAAGAAGCCTGGGGTTGCACGCAACCATTCAGCAACCAATTCTTCTTGCTCTGCCTGCTTTGGATCTATTGCACTCATTAATTTCTTTCTTAACTTAATTTCTTGCGTAACAGCTCGTTCACTTGCCCAGGATTAGCTTTGCCCTGAGAGGCTTTCATAATCTGACCCACCAAAGCATTGAAAGCTTTCTCTTTGCCAGAGTGAAACTCCTCTACCGACTTCTGATTGGCCGCCAGCACTTGATCAATGATGGCCTCCAATGCGCCGCTATCACTAATCTGTTTTAAGCCTTTAGCTTCAATGATCTGATCAACTGTGCTGATGGCTTTTCCAGCGACAGCCTCTTCCCAAAGAATGGCAAAGATATCTTTAGCAATCTTGTTAGAGATTGTGCCGTCGGCTACACGAGTCAGTAATGGCGCTAAATGCCCTGCCTTCAAAGGGGCATTCGCAGTATCGATGCCTGCGCGGTTGAGAGAAGAAGCAAACTCACCGGCAATTAAATTGGCTGCTGCTTTTGCCAATTGTTTGCCAACGATGGCTAATAACTCTTCAAACACTTTTGCAGTGTCGCGATCTTGAGTGAGTAACTGCGCATCATAAGCACTCAGACCATAATCTCTTTGCCATTGCTCGCGCAACTGGGCAGGTAGAGCTGGCATGCTGCCACGCACCTGAGCAATCCAAGCATCATCAATGACTACTGGCAATAGATCTGGATCTGGGAAATAGCGATAGTCGTTCGCATCTTCTTTACTGCGCATGCTGCGCGTTTCACCACGGTCGGGATCATAGAGACGTGTCTCTTGAATAACGGTACCACCATCCTCAATCAATTCGATTTGGCGACGCACTTCATATTGAATGGCTTCTTCTAAGAAGCGGAAGGAGTTCAAGTTCTTAATCTCACAGCGAGTTCCAAACTCAGGTTGCCCTTTGGGGCGAACCGAGACGTTGGCATCACAGCGGAATGAACCCTCCTGCATATTGCCGTCACAAATACCCAACCAAACCACCAGGGTGTGTAGCGCTTTCGCATACGCCACCGCTTCAGCAGCGCTTCGCATCACCGGCTCAGTAACAATCTCTAGTAGCGGAGTGCCGGCACGATTCAAATCGATGCCACTGGATGACTCGCCATGCGGTCCAATAAAACCCTCTTCATGCACGGATTTACCAGCGTCTTCTTCCATATGAGCACGAGTTAACTCAACCGACTTCACTTCATTGCCTACAAGAATTTCTAACTTACCGCCAATCACCACTGGAATTTCCATCTGGCTAATCTGATATCCCTTAGGCAAATCAGGATAGAAATAATTTTTACGCGCAAAAATACTCGCTGGTGAAATCTTTGCGCCTACAGCTAGTCCAAAACGGATCGCATGCTCAACGGCTTGACGGTTCAATACCGGCAATACACCGGGCAATGCCAAATCCACTGCGCAAGCCTGTGTATTAGGATCAGCACCAAAGCGCGTACTTGCGCCACTAAAAATCTTAGACTGGGTTTGCAGCTGTGCGTGGGTCTCTAGACCAATGACGACTTCCCATTCCATCATGCAACCCCGCCTGCTGAACGCGAATGCCAGTCAGTAGCCTGCTGATATTGATGAGCCACTTGTAGCAAGCGAGCCTCTGAAAAATAGTTCCCAATCAACTGCATACCAATAGGTAAATTGTTTGCATTAAATCCACAAGGCGCACTCATAGCAGGTAAGCCCGCTAAATTGGTAGAGAGCGTATAAATATCTTCTAAATACATTTGCACTGGATCTTTTGATTTCTCACCCAAACGCCAAGCAACATCAGGCGCCACAGGCCCAAGGATGACATCACATTCTTTAAATGCTGCCTGAAAATCTGAGGCAATAATGCGACGAATTTTTTGTGCCTGCAGATAGTACGCGTCATAGTAACCATGGCACAAAACATAAGTGCCAATTAAGATACGGCGCCTGACTTCTGCACCAAAACCTTGGGTGCGTGACTTCTGATACATATCGCCAAGATCTTTGTACTCATTTGCGCGATGGCCATAACGAACACCGTCAAAACGACTTAAGTTACTGGAAGCTTCTGCTGGAGCTAAAACGTAATAGACCGGAATGGAGAGTTTAGTTTTAGGCAAACTCACTTCAACCAATTTGGCACCTAAACCTTCCAATGTTTTTACTGCTTCATTCACAGACTTTGCAACATCAGCAGCCAAACCCTCAGCAAAAAATTCTTTTGGCAAACCAACGCGCAATCCCTCTAGTGGTTTTGCAGAATTAGTATTGCCTTCTTGCCAAGCTTTGTTGAGATAACGGCCATAGTCTTCGCCAGAATCTGCTAGTGAAGTGGAGTCCCGTGGGTCATGGGAAGACATGGCGGAAAGTAACAATGCGCAATCTTCAGCAGTTTTGCCCATAGGGCCCGCTTGATCTAAAGAAGAGGCGTAGGCAATCATGCCGTAACGAGAAACGCGCCCATAGGTTGGCTTAATTCCGGTCAAACCACAAAATGCAGCGGGCTGACGTATCGAACCACCCGTATCCGTACCGGTTGCAATCGGGGCTAAGCCAGCAGCGACTGCTGCCGCTGAACCACCAGAAGATCCGCCGGCAACGTGAGCAGCATTCCAGGGATTCAGAACAGGACCATAGGCAGAGTTTTCATTAGAAGAACCCATTGCGAATTCATCCATATTGGTTTTGCCTAAGCAAACCATGCCTGCACCATGGGGGTTACTTTCGTCAGGAATTCCGAGGTTGGCAACGACCGTAGCATCAAAAGGGCTTTGATATCCAGCCAGGATTTTGGAGGCTGCAGTCGATTTCCAGCCCCGGGTGACGAACACATCTTTGTGGGCCACTGGGATACCAGTCAATTTCCCGGCCTTACCAGCAGAAATCATTAGGTCTGCTTTATTTGCTTGCTCTAAACTTAAGTGAGCATTCACATCTATATAAGCGTTCCACAGTTTTCCAGCCTCAATGCGGTCTAAAAAGTACTGGGTAAGCTCTTTGCTCGAGACCTCTTTTGCAGCAAGTGCTTTTGCCATTAAAGCGATTGGGGTGTTGTGCCAACTCATTCAATCACCTTCGGAACCAAGAAGTAGCCATCCTGCTGTGCAGGGGCTGATTGCATGTTTTCAGAACGGTGGTCAGATTCAGTAACCTGGTCATCACGCAAGGGTTGAGACAATTCACGCAAAAATAGAATGGGGTGAGCTAGCGGCTCTAGGCCACTAGTATCAACAGCCTGCATTTCCTCAACCAGAGAAAAAATAGCCTGCAATTGAGGCAAAACTGCCTCGGCTTCTGCCTGATTTAACTCAAGCCTAGAGAGGTGCGCAATGCGCTGGACATCATCAAGTTTCATGGGGCGCTAGAGTATCATTCCTATATATTTTTATTAACACTTTCTATTTTCCCACTACATCATGTTTGGTTTTTTCCGCAGCTACTTTTCCAATGACCTAGCCATCGACCTAGGAACCGCCAACACCTTAATTTATATGCGTGAGCGGGGTATTGTCCTCGATGAACCCTCGGTTGTGGCAATTCGCCAAGAAGGTGGCCCAAATGGCAAAAAGACCATTTTGGCAGTCGGAAAAGAGGCAAAAGCGATGTTGGGTCGCGTTCCAGGCAATATTGAAGCCATTCGCCCTATGAAAGACGGTGTTATTGCCGACTTCACCATCACTGAACAAATGCTCAAGCAATTTATTAAGCTTGTGCACGAAAGCAAATTATTAAAGCCAAGTCCGCGCATCATCATTTGCGTTCCTTGTGGCTCTACTCAAGTTGAGCGTCGCGCAATTCGTGAATCTGCATTGGGTGCCGGTGCATCACAAGTATTTTTGATTGAAGAACCAATGGCAGCTGCAATTGGTTCTGGCCTGCCAGTTTCTGAAGCTGCTGGCTCGATGGTTGTCGATATCGGTGGCGGCACAACTGAAGTTGGCGTGATGTCTTTAGGTGGCATGGTTTACAAAGGTTCTGTTCGTGTTGGTGGTGACAAGTTTGACGAAGCGATTACAAACTACATTCGTCGTAACTATGGAATGCTGATTGGCGAACAAACCGCTGAGTTAATTAAGAAAACGATTGGCTCTGCATTCCCTGGCGCAGAAGTGCGCGAGATGGAAGTGAAAGGTCGCAATCTTTCTGAAGGTATTCCACGCAGTTTTACTGTCACTAGCAATGAAATTCTGGAAGCATTAACCGATCCATTAAATCAAATCGTGACTGCCGTTAAAGCAGCTCTCGAGCAAATTCCTCCGGAGCTCGCATCCGATATTGCAGAGCGCGGCATGATGCTCACAGGCGGCGGCGCCTTATTGCGCGACCTTGATCGCCTCTTGTTAGAAGAAACTGGCTTGCCAATTCATGTAGCAGAAGATCCATTAACTTGCGTGGCTCGCGGTTGCGGTATCGCACTAGAGCGCATGGATAAGTTAGGCGGAGTGTTCTCGCACGAGTAAGCGACATACACGTCGATCAGGGAATTGCAACATAGCGCTCCACCACTTTTCAGACAGGGCATTCCGGCCTTACTCAAACTGATTGTCTGTCTGTCGATCAGCATCGCTCTGATGCTGATCGATTTTCGTTTCAAAGCACTCGATCCTATTAGAAACAATGTGAATTGGGTTTTGCGTCCGCTTGAATACGTCATGATGGTGCCACGCAATGCATTTGAAGCAAGCTCTGAATATTTCACGACTAGGTCAACTCTAGATCAAGAAAATCAAGTAATGAAAGTTCGCCAAGCCGAACTCTCTTTGCTGGCCAACCAATCTGAATTCTTGATGGTTGAGAATCAAAATTTGCGTGAGTTAATGGCATTGCAAAAACAGGTCCCATTCAAAACGCTGCCGGTAGAAATTTTGTTTAACCCACCTAACCCAATTTCACAACGCATTGTGATCAATCGCGGTAGTAATGACGGCCTAAAGTTAGGTAATCCGATTGCCAACGATGCTGGGATTCTTGGCCAGGTAGTGCGTCTTTACGATCGCTCTGCCGAGGTGTCGCTTTTAGAAGATCGTGACTTTGCAGTTCCAGTCCAAGTGGCTAGGAACGGTCTGAGAGCAGCCGTTTTTGGCGCTGGACGCGGCAATCCTCTGGAATTACGCTATTTACCTGTAGCCAGCGATCTTGAGGTTGGGGACATTTTGCTGACTTCCGGGATTGACGGGGTTTATCCACCGGGCTTTGCGGTAGCCGTTATTAGCAAAATCGAACGCAATGCCGATAAAAATTCCTCAAACGTATTTTGCGTACCGGTAGCTGCAGTCAATCGCTATCGCCAAGCACTTGCTTTTTTATATGACCCACAGTTTGATGCCAAAGCACCCTCTGTTAGCAATAAATCTGCAACAGGCGCACCTCTGACAAATACGCCCGGTCGTCGCCAAACTCGTGCGCGAGGAATGCAATGATTGATTTTCAAAGCGGCTACATTCTTCGCCCGGTTAATCCGGTCTTTATTTATTTCAGCTTGTTTTGTGCGCTCCTACTCAATCTCTTGCCAATTGGTAACTATGGATGGGTGCCTGACTGGTTAATTCTGTGTATTGTGTTTTGGAATATTCATCAACACCGCTATGTTGGTGTGATCTGGGCGTTTATCTTGGGCCTGATGATGGATGTGCACAATTCTGATTTATTGGGATTGCACGCATTTAGTTATTCTCTCGTTGCCTATGTTGCAATCTCATGGCATCGACGCATTGTTGCGCTTACCGTTCTCTCGCAAGCGCTACATCTGATTCCAATCTTCTTATTGGTCTCTTTATTTCCCGTTCTAGTCCATTGGGCATTGAGTGGGGAGCTTTACTGGTGGGCCTTAACAGGCGCTATTCAAGCCCTGATTGAGGCAATGCTTTGGCCAATCGCAACTCGTATTTTGCTGGCACCTCAACGTCGTCCAATTGACGTTGATCACAATCGCCCACTTTAAGAAGCTGTATGGTTTCTTTTAAAAAACCTGACCTCGATTCGTTTCAAGAACGCATTCATATTGCGACACTATTTGTCACGTTTTGCTTTTTACTGCTGGTCACCCGCTTAGTCTGGTTACAACTCGTCAGCCACGGTAAATATGCTTTACTTGCTGAAAGCAATCGCATTGCTCTTGTTCCAGCGCCAGCTAATCGTGGATTAATCATTGATCGCAATGGCATCGTGATTGGCAGAAATTACTCTGCCCTCACCTTGGACGTAAACGCCGAAGAGGTTAAGGGCAACGTAGATCAGCTCATTAGCGAGCTTTCTGAAATCATTGATATTTCGCCCAGAGATAAGCGCAATTTCAAGCGCTCTTTAGAAGATTCTCGCAATATGGGCACTTTTCCCCTGCGCGCGATGCTCAATGAAGCTGAAACAGCCCGATTTATGGCCAATCGCTACCGTTTTCCTGGGGTAGAAATACGGGCCAGAAGCTTTCGCGAGTACCCTTATAACGAGTTAGCTTCCCATTTAATTGGCTATATCGGTCGTGTATCCCAGCGTGACAAAGAACGGATGCAGTCTGAAATTGAGAGCTCAAAAGCAGATGATCCCGATGCATTACAAGCCTCTTTCTTGCCTGGCATTCAATATGTTGGAAAGATTGGTCTAGAGCAAAGCTATGAAACAGTTTTGCGTGGTGTACCCGGCTACGATCAAGTTGAAATTACCGCAGGGGGTAAACCTGTACGAACACTTTCAAGCTCACCATCCATCCCCGGGAAAAACGTGGTGCTTTCTGTTGACATCAAACTGCAATACCTAGTTGAACAGTTATATGGAAATTTCCGTGGGGCATTTGTCGCCATCGAACCTGAAACGGGCGATATTCTCGCGTTCGTGTCAAAACCAAACTTCAACCCGAATGATTTCGTTGAAGGCATTGACTCAGTGACTTGGAAAGAGTTGAACGATTCTCCACAAAAGCCACTGTATAACCGCCCGCTAAAAGGTATTTACCCACCAGGCTCAACCTATAAGCCGTTCATGGCGCTGGCTGCACTCGAAAATAAAAAGCGCACGCCTTCGCAAACGATTTCTGATCCTGGTTATTTTGACTTTGGCAATCACACTTTCCGTGACGACAAAAAAGGTGGGCACGGCATTGTCGATATGCAAAAGTCGATCGTAGACTCTTGTGACACCTACTACTACATGCTTGCGCGCGATATGGGCGTGAACATGATGCATGACTTCATGAAGCCCTTTGGTTTTGGTCAAATTACTGGCATCGACTTGCAAGGCGAATCAAAAGGCGTATTGCCATCCACTGAATGGAAGAAAAATACTTTCAAAAAACCAGAGCAGCAAAAATGGTATGAAGGCGAAACGATTTCATTAGGTATTGGTCAGGGCTATAACTCCTTCACGATTTTGCAACTCTCACACGCCATGGCTAACCTTACTAATAATGGCGTTGTCATGAAACCCCATTTAGTAAAAGCGATTGAAGATCCATTTACTCGCAATAGAGTTCTCACCACCCCAAAAGAGAGTTATCGCATTGATCTTAGCCAAGAGAATATTGATGTGATTAAAAAGGCTATGGTTGAGGTGAATGTTTCTGGAACATCTGCAGCAGCATTCAAAGGAGCGGGATATGTTGCTGGAGGCAAAACCGGAACAGCACAAGTATTTAGCTTGAACTCAAAAGAGTACAAGCATGGCTCTACTGCAGAGTTCTTGCGAGACCACGCTTTATATATTGCTTTTGCACCAGCAGATAAGCCAACGATTGTGATCGCAATGGTTGTTGAGAACGCGGGTTTTGGTGCTCAGTATGCTGCTCCAATTGCACGTAAAGCATTGGATTACTACATTGAGGGCAAATGGCCTAAGGAGGTTCCTGAATGGAAAAGAGCTCCGTAAAAAAAATCCAATCGCTCTTCTTTAGTTTTTTTTCAGGATTAGATCGCCAGCTAGGCCTTATTCTGCTTGGCTTAGCGGCCGTAGGCTTTTTTACTTTTTTATCGGCAAGTCAAAATACTCCCGTTCAAATTGCAGACGAGTTACGCAATCTCGCATTGTCTTTTCTGGTAATGTGGATCGTCTCCCGTATTCCTCCAAAGTGGTTGGAGATGGGGGCCGTTTGGATTTACGGGCTTGGTGTTGCGCTATTAATTGCGGTAGCAGTCTTTGGATTAATCAAAAAAGGTGCGCGTCGCTGGCTCAATATTGGTATCGTGATTCAGCCATCTGAAATTATGAAGATTGCGATGCCACTCATGCTAGCTTGGTATTTTCAAAAACGTGAGGGCATTCAAAAAACTTGGGACTATGCAGTCGCGGGAATTATTTTGGCTATTCCAGTCTTCTTGATCGCACGTCAACCAGATCTTGGTACAGCATTATTGGTTTTTGCAGCAGGTCTTTACGTCATCATTCTTGCGGGCCTTCCTTGGAAGTGGATTTTGCCTTTCGTAGGCATTGGCGTTGTTGGCATCCTGTTAATTATTATTTTTGGCAGCACGATTTGTGCACATGATGTTGCCTGGCCCTTTGTACACAATTATCAAAAGCATCGTATTTGTACTTTGCTAGACCCTAGCAGTGATCCTCTGGGCAAAGGATTTCATACTATTCAATCGATGATTGCCATTGGCTCTGGTGGCTTTTTTGGTAAGGGCTGGTTTCAGGGAACACAAGCGCACTTAGAATTCATTCCAGAAAAACATACTGACTTTATCTTTGCTGTTTTCTCCGAAGAATTTGGTCTGCTTGGCAATCTCGTACTGCTTGCGCTGTTCTTTGCGCTCATTAAGCGAGGTTTAGCAATCTCCGCAAGCGCGCCCAATTTATTTACACGATTACTGGGTGCTGCAGTCACCTTGATTTTTTTCACCTACGCTTTTGTGAATATTGGTATGGTCAGTGGCTTACTTCCAGTCGTAGGGGTTCCTTTACCTTTTATTAGTTATGGTGGCACTGCCTTAGTAACGCTGGGATTTGGTGCAGGCATCCTAATGAGCATTCATCGCCATCGCCGTCTAGTGCAAAGTTAAGTAAACGGCCGCTGAAATTCAGTTTCAATTTTTTGAGGAAATAAAAAAGCCCGGCATGCCGGGCTTTTTTATCAACAAAGGAAGAATTACTTCTTACGCTTGTTAACTGAATCTTTAAATGCTTTACCAGCAGAAAACTTAACAGTTTTTGCAGCAGCGATTTTGAGTGGCTCGCCAGTTTTTGGGTTACGACCCATACGTGCAGCACGCTTACCAGATGCGAAAGTACCGAAGCCGATCAGTTGTACTGAATCACCTTTAGTAACAGCTTTGATAATTGTCTCAATAGCAGAATTCAATGCGAATTCAGCTTTGGCTTTAGAGATCTCCGCGTCGTCAGCAATCGCTGCGATTAGTTCGGCTTTGTTCAAGTGAAGCTCCTTATAGATATTGATGTAGGCGCACATTGCGCTTACATGATTTTAACCACAAAAAATTACAAAAATAAAGCTGGGTAACAACAATTTTTAAATCTACTACCAATTATTCTTCTAATACTTCAATACCGGACACGAAATACTCAGTATCCCCAAAACACGTTGTTGGCAATCCAATGTGCTGATCGTATTTTAGAGCTACTTTTTTTCCTAAATTAGCATTTATTTTTTGCGCCACAGCATCATCGCGCACCGTAAAGAGGAATTTTTCTGACATGGTTCCGGGCATCGAAACCATCGCTAATTCACCTTCCCAAGTTTTGCAAATGTATCCCCGATTAGAGAATTTCTGCACATAACCAGCTCGCTCACCGCTTCCATAGCTCCAAGTCAGCATCAGCCATGTATAGGCAGAAATACCCACTAAGCCAATTAAAACAAGGCTTAAGAGCCACTTTATAAAGCTATTCATACGATCTTCTCCGATCTATATCCACATTAACCCTAAGCAGGTAACAAAATTGATTTCCATCAAGTATATGAGGATATACAGACAAGAAATAGTCAATTGAGCACACGCATACAAATTAAAATGTTAGTCATTACTTTGGATTGGCAGATCGAATGCAAGCTCGTCACATCATCTTTTTTATATTTGTAATCTCCGCAATTTATGTCTATTTCAGGGGTAGAGTGCGCTTTGGGGTGGTTAGATCGCTTACTGACTACCAAGTCTTATTGGCACCAGTCAATTCGCTGCTCTATTTGTTTTCCAAAGTAAAAGCCAGCGCATATATCCCCGTAAGCCAGTTTCCTGAGTTGCAACCATTGCAAGATAACTGGGAAACCATTCGCCAAGAGGCGCTTTCCTTAAACGCGGATGGCGCTATTGCGGCGGCTACTGGATATAACGATATTGGCTTTAATTCCTTCTTTAGGACTGGCTGGAAGCGTTTTCATCTCTATTGGTATGGCAAAGACCTCCCCTCAGCTCAAGCGAGCTGCCCTAAAACTGTGGCCCTACTTAAATCCATTCCTTCGATTAAAGCAGCCATGTTTGCCTCGCTACCGCCTGGAGCAACACTGGTAAGACATCGTGATCCCTATGCCGGGTCACTACGCTATCACATTGGCCTCGTCACCCCTAATGATCCTAAGTGCTTTATTGAGGTCGATGGGGAGCGCTATTACTGGAAAGATGGCGAAGCGGTGATGTTTGATGAAACCTATATTCATTTCGCGGCAAATGAAACAGATCATCAACGCATTGTTTTGTTTTGTGACATTGAGCGCCCCGTTTACACAAAACCAGTGCAACTGCTAAACCGCTGGTTTGGACGCTATGTTATGAGCGCTGCTGCTTCTCAAAACGTTGCAGGCGAAAAGGTCGGCTTTGTTAATATCTTGTTTACCTACTTTTATCACCTTAGAGCGCAAGCGAAAAAACTGAAAGCCAAACATCGCTCCGTGTATTACATTGGCAAATGGGTACTCATCCTGGGTATTTTATGGGCAATCTTTTGGTAAGCAATAAATGCATTTACGGCTTGAGAAGCTGAATAATTTGCTCGGGGCTAATGGGGCCCCAAATTTCTAATCGTTTCTTGCGGCTATTTTGTCCAGAAATGAATTGAATCTGCTTTTGTGGGATTTTCAATTGCTTGGATAACCAAGCCAACAAAAGCTCATTTGCCTTATTTTCTATAGCAGGTGCTTGTAAAGAAATTTTTAGGCAACCATCATGCAAGCCAACCACTTTCGTCTGTTTAGCGCCTGGCTGGCAATGCAAATTAAGGGCAATTCCAGTGGGGGTTTGTTTTAACCAAATCGGCGTCATTAAAGTACTTTAAACTTAAACCATGCCATACAAAAATTCCCAAGCTCTAGAACAACTATTTATCAACAATCGCACCTGGGCCGAAGGCATGGTGGCAAAGGATGCTGACTTCTTTAAGCGCCTCGTATCTCAACAAGCTCCTGAGTACCTTTGGATAGGTTGTTCTGATAGTCGCGTTCCAGCGAATGATATTGTGAATTTGCTCCCCGGCGAATTATTTGTTCATCGCAACGTAGCAAATGTCGTTGTTCATACCGATTTAAATTGCTTATCGGTCATTCAATTTGCTATCGACTTGCTCAAAGTAAAGCATATATTGGTTGTTGGGCACTATGGGTGCTCTGGCGTACATGCGGCACTGACTGATAAACGGGTAGGCTTGGCCGATAACTGGTTACGTCATGTCAAAGATGTACATCAAAAACATGAGCGCTATTTAGGGGATATGATCCCAACCCCAAAGCGCCAAGATAGACTGTGTGAGCTTAATGTCATCGAACAAGTGGTGAATGTCTGTGAAACTACTATTGTTCAAGATGCTTGGGCACGCGGTCAAGATCTCACAGTACACGGTTGGGCCTATCGTCTTGAAACTGGCCTAGTAAATGATTTAGGCATGTCGAGTAGCTCAACAGAAGAAATGGTTGAGCGCTACGCTAAATCCATCAAACGCTACGACTCAGAGTAATTTTCATTTGCTCAAATCTTTTGCTAATTATGTTGGAGTTGCTTTTCTCAAACTTCTGTCGCTCCTGCCCTACAAGCTTTTGGTGTCGATTGGATATGGCTTAGGCTTTATTGCGGCGAGATTTCCGGGAGATCGAAACCGGGTTGTTAAAACCAATTTGCAGTTGTGCTTTCCTAATCTCGACGCAGATGAAATCGATGTACTCAGCAAAAAGCACTGGCGTCTTTTAGGTCGCAGCCTGGTAGAAAAAAGCATTATTTGGTTTGGCAGTGAAAAACAATTAAGCAGCATGATTGAAGTGAGATCGGCTGTTGATCTAGCAAATCGTACGCCACGCATTTTGGTGAATATGCATTTCACAGGAATTGAAGGCAGCATTATTTTGAGCGCTCTTGCAAAACGTATGGATTGGCCGCGCACATCCGGTTTTTTTCAGAGGATGAAAAATCCATTTTTTAATGAAAAGATTGTGAAATGGCGCAACCGTTTTGGCGGCAACTCAATTGACCGCCAGGGCAATGCAAAAGCCATTAT
This sequence comes from Polynucleobacter sp. AP-Titi-500A-B4, assembly GCF_018688095.1. Classification (NCBI taxonomy): domain Bacteria; kingdom Pseudomonadati; phylum Pseudomonadota; class Betaproteobacteria; order Burkholderiales; family Burkholderiaceae; genus Polynucleobacter; species Polynucleobacter sp. AP-Titi-500A-B4. The sequence continues at coordinate 2,008,569 of NZ_CP061311.1, forward strand.
TCGTGAAATTCGTAATGGTGATTTCATCATCATTGCCCCCGATATTGATTTAGGGCTGAAAGACTCTGAGTTCGTACCTTTCTTTGGCATTGAAACAAATACCATTACAACTATCTCCCGTTTAGCAAGCATTACTGGCGCAGATGTTTGCATGATGGTTACCACTCTTAAAGCTGATGAATCTGGATACCTTTGCGAGATCAGCGAACCCTTGGAAAATTTTCCCGGGACTGATGTTAAATCTGATACCGCTCGACTCAATCAAATTTTTGAAAAAGAAATTCGCCTTCGCCCCGCTGAATATTATTGGGTTCATAAGCGCTTTAAAAATCGGCCCAATCATGAAAGAAACCCCTATAACCCTTCTAACTAAAGGACTTTTGTCCTATCATTAGAAGATGTCAGAGCGTATTGGGCTATTCGCCGATCTCCATAGCAACCTAGAGGCTTTTGAGGCCTGTATCAGCAAAGCTGAAGAGCTAGGTGTCACTCGCATGGTTTTCTTAGGGGATCTAGTTGGCTACAACGCTGACCCAGCCGCTCTCATCGAGTGCATTTTTGATCTCGTTGAATCGAAAAAAGCGATTGCCATTCTAGGCAATCATGATGAGGCTGTATTTAAAGATCGCCGTAGTCAGATGAATGCTAGCGCAAACGCTGCTATTGAGTGGACTAAGACTCAACTTAAAGAAAGTCACGTGCAGTTTCTGAAAAATCTGCCACTGATTGTTCAAGAGGAAAACATTTGTTTTGTGCATGCTTCTGCACACAATCCAGCCGATTGGAATTACGTTACCGACAGCATGAGTGCATGGCGTTGTGCTCAAAGCTCAGGAAAAAGTTACACCTTTGTTGGGCATGCTCACGAGCAAGCCCTCTTTTATCAAAGCGCTGTTGGCAAACTCATTCGTTTCGCACCACATCCTGGCGATGAAATTCCTGTGCTACACCATCGGCAATGGGTTGGTGTGGTTGGCTCGCTAGGACAACCACGGGACGGAAATCCAGAGGCCTGCTTCGCAGTCTTTGAGCCTGAAATTGAAGTACTTACCTTCCACCGTGTTTCTTATGATCACTTTACAGCCGCAGATAAAGTTCGTCGGGCAGGATTGCCGGAAGATCTAGCAAACCGTTTAATCACCGGCAAGTAATGTAATGCCGATCAATGCCGATATTGAAGCAGTAGATGACATCTTTCAAGAAGGTAAGGTTGTTGATGGTTTTGTTATAGGGAAAGAAGTTCATCGTGGCGGAATGGCCAGCCTTTTTTCCGCCACCAAAGATGGGATTGATGTGCCGATTCTGCTCAAAATCCCACGCGTCGGAAAAGATCAGCCAGTAGAAAGTCTGATTGGGTTTGAGACTGAACTCACGATTTTGCGCTCGCTCAAAAGTCCTTATGTTCCCCGATATTTGGGGGCAGGTAATATGGCAACACGCCCCTATATTGCAATGGAACGGGTTGCAGGGCATCCATTAGAAGACCTTATCAAAGAAGGCAAAGTATTTTCGATTGATGAAGTAGTGCGCATCGGTGCAGATCTTGCACAGGCCGTGCAATCCCTTCACTCACAAGATGCTATTCATTTAGATATCAAGCCAGAAAATATTCTGATTGATAGTAAGGGAAAACTAACACTGATTGACTTTGGCTTGTCGCATCATGCTCGCTATCCCGACTTGCTTGCTGAAGAGATGCGTAAGGGAGTTGGCTCAGCTCCGTATATTTCGCCAGAACAAGTTGCTGGCATTCGTTCTGATTCGCGGAGTGATATTTATTCCATTGGCGTCATCATGTATGAATTACTCACGGGCGAGTTGCCATTTGGGAACCCTCAAACGATGAGTGGCCTCAGAAGGCGCATGTGGGCTGAGCCTTTTCCGCCGCGCGCTATTCGCCGAGAAATTCCTCGCTGGCTACAAGAAGTCGTACTCAGATGTCTAGAGCCTCGTGCTGCTGATCGTTATCAGAGCGCTGCACGCTTACGCCAGGTATTACGAGACCCTGATGGCATCACCCTCACTCAACGCGCAGATAAAGTTGAGCCACCGAGCTTCTGGGACAACCTCAAGGGCATGTTTAAGGCTGCTGGCTATGAGCCCTCACCCAGTCCAAGACCAAGCATGGGCAACTATGATGCGCCATTAATGATTGCAGCAATTGATACACGCCAATCAGATGAAGATTTACGTGAGCGGATGCAGCTCACTGCTAAGAATCTTTTGCTAGCCTATCCAGAAAGTCGTCTTGTTTGCCTAAGCACGATTAGCAGCACACCGACGTTTGAAGGAAATCAAGAAAACGAAACTGCAAGTGGTATTGTGCGCGGCCACCTAGTACAACTAATGGATTGGGCCAAACCCCTTAAGCTACCACCTGAGCGAATTTCATATCATGTGCTAGAAGCGATGGATCCGGCTTCACGCATTGTTGAGTTTGCTAAAGACAATGATGCCTCGCTCATTTTGATTGGGGCCTCACATAAGCTCCCCAATAAAGTAACGCCCTGGAGAACCTCTATGACAAAGATTGTCGAAGAGGCTCCTTGCAGCGTTCATATTGTTCGCACTTAATTTATTTCATCGTTTCTTGTTTCTGATCCAAAATCAATTCTGGGTCTTGAGCTTCGATCCAATTATCTTTGTTAAGTACATCGGTTAATTGTTTTTGATCTAACTCACCCGTCCATTTCGCAACCACAATCGTTGCTACGCCATTGCCAACCAAATTGGTTAGTGCGCGCGCCTCAGACATAAAGCGATCAATACCTAAAATGATTGCCAGGCCTGCAACGGGAACATTCCCAACTGCCGAGAGGGTCGCAGCCAACACAATAAAGCCACTGCCAGTAATTCCTGCAGCCCCCTTAGAGGTTAGCAACAGCACTAATAAGAGTGTGATTTGTTGGGTGATCGTCATCGGGGTATCAGTTGCTTGCGCAATGAAAACTGCGGCCATTGTGAGATAGATGGATGTGCCATCTAAGTTAAATGAATAGCCTGTTGGAATGACTAAACCAACACAACTTTTCTTGGCGCCCAAGAGTTCCATTTTCTCCATCATGCGTGGCAAGACAGATTCCGAAGAAGAGGTGCCCAAAACAATCAGGAGCTCTTCTTTGATATAGCGCACAAACTTAAAGATACTAAATCCATTGAATCGTGCGATGATGCCCAGCACAACAAATACGAATAATAAGCAGGTGATATAGAAAGCGCCCATTAACTTCCCTAAAGAAAACAGGGAGCTAACTCCATACTTGCCGATCGTGAATGCCATCGCACCAAATGCACCAATTGGCGCGAATTTCATGATGATGCCAATGATGTCAAACAGTACGTGTGAGAATTTTTCGATTAAATCAAACACCAAAGTACCGCGGCCGCCAAAGCGATGCAAAGCAAAACCAAACAAGATAGCAATGAACAAGACTTGCAAAATTTCACCTTTTGCAAATGCGTCTACTGCAGTACTAGGGATGATGTTGAGCAAAAAATCAGTTGTCGTACCCATTTTTCCTGGGCCGGTATAAGCAGCAATCCCTTTAGTATCTAAGCTAGCTGGATCGATATTCATTCCTGCGCCAGGCTGCAAAATATTCACGACCACTAGGCCGACTATCAAAGCAATACTGCTCACAACCTCGAAATATAAAAGTGCAATGCCGCCCGTTTTGCCGACTTTCTTCATGTCTTCCATGCCAGCAATACCAACCACTACCGTGCAAAAGATGATTGGAGCAATAAGCATCTTGATGCCTTTAATAAAGGCATCGCCAAATGGCTTCATCTCCGTACCCAAAGATGGGTACAAATGGCCCAGTAAAACACCCAGTACAACTGCTACAAGCACTTGAAAATAAAGGATTTTATAAATTGGTGGCTTTTTTAATGTAACGGCCATTACGTTTTCCTTTATTTCATATTCGGTAATGTCGTAGTGTAGTCATTCTGAAATGGTGCCCCGCACCAAGTGCGCTCTAGCTTTGTCGGATAATGCATGCATGGAAGAAAAAGTTCGCGTTTCTAAATTGCTATCTGAACTGGGCTTATGCTCCAGACGCGAAGCCGACTCATATATCGAGCAAGGCCTAGTGACGGTAGACGGCGAAGTGGTCAACGAACTCGGTGTGCGCGCCTATCGTCATCAAAAGATTGAATTGCAATCTGGTGCGAAAGCACAACAAGCATCGCGTATTACTGTGATTCTCAATAAGCCCGTTGGCTACATCTCTCATTATGATGATGAACAAGAATATCAACCTGCGGCATCTTTAATCACCCCTGACAATTACTTTGGCAGCCCGCTAGATAAAGGCAGAAATCCCCGCTTTAACACTAAGGGTCTTGCTCCTGCTGGGAGGTTAGACATTGACTCCACAGGCATGCTGGTTCTCACTCAAGACGGTCGCATTGCTAAACTACTCATTGGCGAAAACAGCCCAATTGAAAAAGAATATTTAGTGCGAGTCGAAGGTGCACTCTCTTTTGAGGATTTAGATCGCCTCAAACATGGCCTTTCATTAGATGGGGTTGCACTCAAACCAGCCCAAGTGAGCTGGCAAAACGAAGATCAATTGCGGTTTGTTCTGCGCGAAGGTCGCAAGCGTCAAATTCGTCGCATGTGCGAAATGGTAGGGCTAAAAGTACTCGGCTTAAAACGCGTCAGAATGGGTCGCATCTCTTTGGGGCCGCTACCGCCCGGACAATGGCGATTTGTAAGACCTGAAGAGCAGTTCTGAAAGGCTCTGGCGCTTATAATTGCGTCCGTACCTAGATTAACCAGCGCAGAATTACCATCGATACCTCCATCTCCAGCACTCCAGCCGCAGAAGTACTTAGACGTCGCAGCTTTGCCATCATCTCTCACCCAGATGCGGGTAAAACGACGCTGACCGAAAAGCTATTGCTTTATGCAGGCGCAATTCAGATTGCTGGTAGCGTTAAGGCACGCAAAGCCAGTAGACATGCAACCTCTGACTGGATGGAAATTGAAAAACAACGCGGCATTTCTGTAGCCAGCTCTGTAATGCAGATGGAATATCGAGACTGCATTATTAATTTGCTCGATACCCCAGGACACCAAGACTTTTCTGAAGACACTTATCGCGTATTAACTGCAGTCGACTCTGCCTTAATGGTGATCGATGCAGCCAACGGTGTTGAATCACAAACCCTGCGCTTATTGGAAGTCTGCTGCGCACGCAACACGCCGATTGTGACCTTTATCAACAAGATGGATCGCGAAGTAAAACCACCCATGGAGCTGATGGATGAAATTGAATCCGCGCTTGGCATTGAAGTCGTGCCATTTACCTGGCCGGTAGGCATGGGTAAATCTTTTGCTGGTGTGATTGATATTGCCAATATGCGGATGCGCATGTTTAAAGCTGGTGAAGATCGTGTAACCGAAGATTCTCATGCTGTTGTTGATGTCAATGATCCGGCTTTAAAAGAGCGTCTTGGAACAGATTTAGAAAATGCATTGGCTGAAGTTGAGCTTATTAAAGAAGCAATGCCAGCATTCGATCGCGAGGCATTTTTAGCTGGCCACCAGTCACCTGTATTTTTTGGCTCTGCTATTAATAACTTTGGTGTCCGTGAAATTCTGAATACCCTGGTTGAATTAGCCCCATCTCCAGGTTCACGCAAAGCACTACAGCGCGAAGTAAGTCCAGCAGAAAATAAATTTTCTGCAGTCGTATTCAAAATACAAGCGAATATGGACCCAGCCCACCGTGATCGCGTGGCATTTTTACGCATCTGCTCTGGTCACTTTCAACGTGGTATGAAACTAAAGATTTGTCGCAATGGTAAAGAAGTTCGTACCAACAACGCGCTGTCATTCTTATCTCAACGGCGCGACATTCTGGATGAAGCATTTCCTGGCGATATTATTGGCTTGCCAAATCACGGCTTGCTACGACTAGGCGATACGCTGACCGAAGGTGAGCAACTGCAATTTACTGGTCTTCCATTTTTTGCCCCTGAAATATTCCGCATGGTTGAATCTGCCGATCCGCTGCGCTCAAAACAATTAAGAACAGGTCTCATGCAACTGGGCGAAGAGGGTGCTATTCAGGTGTTTAGGCCCATGGCTGGTGGAACTATGTTGCTAGGCGCTTTTGGGCAATTGCAGTTTGAAGTGGTTAGCCATCGCCTGCAAACAGAATATGGCGCTGAAGTACGCCTACTACCAGCCCGCTATAGCCTTGCTCGTTGGGTGAGCTCAGATGATCCTGTCGCCCTGAAAAAATTTACCCAAGAAAATATTCATCGGATGGCTGAAGACGTAGTAGGCGCCTCGGTGTTTCTTGCTTCTCATAAATCTGAACTGGATGTTGCTCAACAGCGTTGGGAATCAATACAGTTCCACGCCCTCAGAGAGCATGCTGGTCTGATTTATCAATCAGACCTTGCTGGGTAGTCAAACTTTATTGACGAGTGAAGTTGCAGTTAAAGACTGTTACCAAAGATGAGTCTGTGTTTTTAAAAGATGCTGTTTTTCCATACTGCGCGCAATACGCATTTGCTTTTTGAGTAAGCTGCTCAATCGATTCACCGCTACTATTTAAAAAGGTCACGTGATTCGAATCAGAGGCGTCAGTGTATACGGCCGCACACCCAAGCAATCCTAAACCGCATAGCACAAGCAAAAAAGATGTCTTCACTTTGAGTCTTTTAGTTTCTCAATAATTAGCACTGTGACCTTGGTTGCAAAGGGCCTATAAATTAATATGCAAATGATCGCCACAGGGTAGGCAACAGACCAAGCATCAAACCACGATGCATAGAAATTCTCTACAAGGCCGATACGAGCAAAAGTCGTTGCAAACGTAATGCTTGATGACATTAAAAGTCCCATCACCAAGGAAAAGATAAGGCTAGCTAGATTGATCATCCCTCAATCATAGCGCTTGATCTTGTTAACTGTTATTCTGAATTGTGGTCACTATCTCGCGCCCTACATAGGGGAATCTTTTGAGCAACATCTTAGATTCATCACTCCTTCAATCTAGGAATCAGAATGGCTGTAGGCCAAAATCAAAAAAACAGAAAAAACGACCCCATGCTCACAAAAACAGGCAAAACACGCCTAGGGCCTCTTAACCCAGCACAGCTCACTAAGCTCATGGAGTCGAGCACTAAACCAAAAGAGAAAAGCAAAATTTTGCGAGCGCTCAATAAGATTCAAGTGGTTGCAGCATAAATACCAAGCCCCGTTAAACGGGGCTTTTTTCTGGCCTGAATTTAATTACGCTTGACCAACATTTTTTTGCTCAAGATGACGGTCGATACCACTAAGAAAGCAAACACCATATTCATTAAGGTCAAATGATCGCCCAAGAAAATGCTTGCGGCTATCAAGGTGCAGAATGGCTGAATTAATTGCACCTGACTCACTCTGGCAATGCCGCCAACAGCGAGCCCTTCATACCAAAAGAAAAACCCTAGGAACATTGGAAATAAGCTTAAGTAGACGAAAGTGGTCCAAGCAATCACGTCAGCATTCCAATATGCGGAATCAAATAAGAGATAAGACATCACGATATTGATTGGCAATGAAATCACTAAAGCCCAAGAAATGACAGCACGGGGATTCATTTTTCGAGATAACTCACCACCCTCAACATAGCCGATGCAAGCACATATCCCGCCCAGCACCAACAGACCATCTATATAAGTGAAGCTGCCAGCACTTTTGAGTAACGCATAAATGATCACTAAGGCGGCGCCCAGTAGAGAGACAAGCCAAAAGCCTAAGGAAGGGCGCTCTTTAAAGCGGAGAACTCCGATCACCGTAGTAGCCAATGGCATCATGCCCAAAATAACAGCGCCATGAGAGGAAGATCCCTCCTTCATCGCAACCGTAGTAAAAATAGGAAAGCCAAATACCACACCCAAAGCGATCACAACAAACTTTGCTAAATCAGCCCTGCTGGGCATTGGGGATTTTGTATATAAAAGATATCCCAATGCGACCAGGCCTGCTAAGCAGGCTCGACCAAAGGCAATAAAGTACGGATCAAAACTTAAGACTGCAATCTTGCTGACTGGTAAGGTAAGACTGAAGATCAAAATGCCGATAAATCCAATCAGCATCCCCTTGCTTTCTTTATTCACTATTGCCCTTTATTCACTATTCAATCCATTGTATTAATAAAGCAGGGCTTGAGGGCTGTAATATACAAATTCTAATGAAAGCGTCTGCATATATCCAAGCTATCTATATTGCTCCTATGGCAGGAGCGCCCATGGAGTCTGTGATGGATGTAGAGTTAGTTGCTTCTGGCATACAAGGAGATCGCTATGCAAGCAACAAAGGTGCCTACTCCGATACCAGCCCAAGCAAGATACGCCACATTAGTCTGATTACAGCAGCCGGGATTGAGACGGCCAATGAATGGCTTATGGCAGACAATGAGCCCATCTTTAGCGGTGCTGAAACACGCAGAAATGTTGTACTAGCCAACATGAGCGCTGATGAGCTTAATCAACTTGTAGGTCAAACTTTTTATCTGGGTGAGCTCTTGCTAAAAGGGGTGGAACTATGTACTCCTTGTCAAAGGCCGGCTCAACTTCAAAACAAACCCAACTTCATGGAAGCGTTCGAAGGACGCGGCGGCTTGCGCGCAGAAATACTGCAAGTTGGCACAATCTCGGTAGGAGATGTATTGCAACTAAATAGCAAGGAAGCTTGATGATTCAGTACCGCGATGATACTCATGTCTCTGCCGAACAAGCGATTGATCTTTATATTCGCTCAAGCCTAGGTGAGCGTCGCCCCATTCACAATAAAGAAACTTTTGAGGCCATGCTCAAGAATGCTAATCTCATAATCACCGCATGGGATGGTGAGAAACTTGTTGGCATTTCGAGAACCTTAACGGATATCGCCTATGTTGCTTACCTAGCCGACCTAGCAGTAGATCAAGACTATCAGCGTGCAGGCATTGGCAAACAGCTCATTGCAGAAACGCAATCTCGCCTTGGTCCTGATTGCATGATCGTTCTTTTGGCTGCGCCCAAAGCCAATGAATACTATGGGCATATTGGATTCGAGCATAATCCGCGAGCTTGGACGCTGAAGAAGTAATCAGAAAAGCATCGCGCCTTTATCATTGCTATATGACAATCACTCGATTCTGCTTAGTACGCCATGGTGAAACCGACTGGAATGTTGAACGCCGACTCCAAGGCCACACTGACATTGGCCTAAATCAGCATGGTGTGGCTCAAGCAGAGCAGATGGCAAAAGCTCTGAAAAAAATCAACCTGCAGTTTGATGTTCTTTATACAAGCGATCTTTTGCGAGCTGCGAAAACTGCTAAAGCGATTGAAGACCTTTTTGGAACAAGCTCAATCACCGACCAAGCACTCAGAGAGCGCCACCTAGGAGCGCTTCAAGGACTCACAATGATGGACGCGCCAAATCGTGAGCCTGAGTTATGGGCCATCCATTTACAAAGAGATCTTGAGCATGACATGCGCGGTGGAGAAAGCATCAAACAATTTGCGCAGCGCATTCATGGGGCGCTAGAAAAAATTCGCCTACAAAACTTAGGCAAAACTATTTTGCTCGTCAGTCACGGCGGCGCTCTAGATATGATGTATCGGCTAGCAAGCAATCAAGCCTTAGAGGCCGAGAAGGTAGTTGCTGTGCCCAATGCTTCACTCAATTGGATTAGCCATGATGGATCTTGTTGGAAAGTTGATCGTTGGGCAGATACTAGCCATTTACAAAGCCTAGCTCTCGACAACCTCGACCTATAGAACAAGCAGCAACAAAAAGCCACCCTAAGGTGGCCTGTTAAGAGAGTTGCTTATTTTGCAGGGTGCAGTCGATTCTGATCGGAGATACAAAAATCGATGATCACATCTGCAAAACTTAAATACCGAGAATTGCTTTTTCTAAAACGATCAATCTCTACGGCAACTTCAGAAACATCGCCCTTAAATCCAACATCCTCATATCCAGGATGGTATGGAGCCTCTTCAACAAATTTGTTGGTCATATATTTACCTTATTCAGCAATCGCTCAAACTCAATTGAGCATCTCATAGAAAAGATCTACCTCGGTAGACCATGAAATGGCAGCACTGAAATATTCAAGAAGAATTTTGCATACAAGACTCCCAATAGCAGCCCATCAGACACATAATTTATGTGGATGGATGCCGCTCCCCCTGTCCCTGATACCTGAGAGATTCACCCTAAGCTTGTCTTAGGGCTTGCTCCTTCGGTGCACCATAAAAATGGTGACTCTCCAGACGGCTATTTAGGATAAGCAGTACCTTCCTGTCGGATACCTGAGCGTTCATGGGAGTTTGCGCCTTCGGTGGAGGGCTGCCCCTCACTCTCCTGCTTGAATACATTATATCTTGTTACTTTTAATATTTGACTAATGGCTTATACCAATACGCCCCTAGTCAAAGCATCATGAAAAGTATTGAAGTACCCGATATGAACATCACCAACTCCATCAGCATCAAGAACTTTTCCTCAGGCAGGGCCAAGACAATTTTTTTGGAAAAAATAGCGCCAATCAATACAAATATACCAATCAGTAAGCCTTGAATAATGGCGGTCGCATTCAAAAAACCAAGTTGGTGAAATGTGATGCCCTTAGTGAATAAGATCGATAAGGTGCTAGCTGCTTCCGTCCCCAAAAAAGCGCCTTTAGTAAGTCCGTATGCCAGAAAGAATGGGGTATTGATCGCTCCCGTTGTTGCAACAATACCAGTGAGATAACCAATCAGAGCACCAACCAAGCTCATTTGCCAGAGCTTTAAATAGAAATTCTTTTTACGCATCCATCTGCGAATTGGGATAAGCGCAATCAAGAAAAAGCCCAAGGTCATCTCTACCATTCTCTCGTTCAGCGCGACTAAAGTATTGACGCCCAATACCACTGCTGGAACTCCAGTGAGGCTATAGACAAAACATACTCGCCAATTAATCACGCTCCACCACAAAAAAATACGCGAGAGATTAGCAACAGTTGCGACCAATGCAATGATAGGAATGGCCTGAATAGGTCCATAGAAATACACCAGCGCTGGCATCAAAATAATCGTGGTCCCAAAACCAATGACACCGCCCAAAACTCCGGCTCCTAGGCCTAATGAGCCAAGGACTATTCCTTGAACAATCAGGTCCGATAAATTCATGATGAAAACCTAAGGCGGGATACTACCAAGGCAGTGAGGGGAGAAGAGGCTTTAGGCCAGCCTTTTGAATGGTTGGGGCAGCTTTGGGTGAAGCTAAATACGCAATCAAGTCCCTTGATGCTCCCAGGTGATTGACATTGCTGGTGATGCCGGCCGAAAACAGAACTGTTTTTTGAACTTCTGGTGGAATCTCGCCGATGAAATCAATTCCTGGTATCGAAATTAATTCACTAACCTGCTGAAAGCCTAACTCAGCATCGCCCCTAGCAACCGCTGTTCCCACGCGCTCGCTATAAATCTTGATAGCGGTTTTGCTCATCTCTTCGGCAATACCCAGCTTTGGAAATAGCTCGGTAGATAAATATGTGCCGCTTGCGCTAGCAGAATACGCTACCGATTTTGCATTTAGGAGCGCCTGCTTCAGTGCGGGAACAGTGCTGATATCCGGCTTAGGTGCACCAGCTTTAACTGCAGCCCCAATGACAGAGGCAACTAAATCCACTCTAGTCCCTGGCTGGACAGCTCCGCTCTTAATAAAGCCTTCCAATGCAGGTCCTGCCAGAATCAGTACATCAAATTTTTCATCTCGGGCAAGCCTGGATGGAATCGAATCATGGGCGGCCCCCATTGAAGAGCCGTAAGAAATAATGACTTTGTTAGGCGATTGTTTTTCATACTCGGGAGCCAGAACCTTAAGAGCATCAGCAAAAGCACCTGATGTGATCACGTGAATCTCTGCAGAAAATATAGGGCCCGCAAAAAATAGAGTTGCAAGAAAAATAAAGCTTGAGCTTTTAAGGTTGCGAATCATTTTCATTGTTTAATGGCCTGGCTAACTTATTTATATAACTTCCAATACTTTGCTTAATGAATTACCTTCAAAATTGGGTTTCTCGCCGATCTCCTCAAAGGGATGGCCTAAGCGATTAACCCAAAACACATCATATCCATACCACTTAGCCGCCAATGCATCCCAAGCATTACTAGAGACAAATAGGACCTCCTCTCTTTTTACAGAGAAGGCCTTAAGAAGCAATTCATATGCTTGAGGTGCCGTCTTAAATAGACGCACATCCTCAATCGTGACGACTTTATCTAGATATGGTTTTAGGCCATTGCTATCGACCACCGTAGAAAGCATCTCTCTACTGCCGTTAGACAAAATTGCCGTCGAGATTCCACGTTTTTTAATTTCTTGAAGCACAGCCAAACTATCCCCAAAGCCTGTGAGCTTTGCGTATTGATCCATCAACTGCTTTTCGCTTGCCGCATTCAATTCCAATCCCATACGCTTGCAGACATAGCGTAAAGAGCGAATAGTTAATTCCCAAAAAGGCAGGTAATGCTTACTCCCGCCAGGACTTGGGTCGCTCATGGTGACAAGGCGGGTGTATTCAATTTGACGATCGCGCCACATCAAAGACAAGGCTTGGCCATGTCCAGGAAATAATTTTTCTGCCAACTCACCCATGGAGTAGACATCAAATAATGTCCCGTAGGCATCAAATGCGATTAACTTATACATAGAGGTCCTAGATGAGATCTTTGTTATCGACCCTGACAGGCTACGGGCATTTCCCATAAGGGCTTGTCCTGGCTGAAATCACAATTCACCCCATCTGGCGAGGTTGTGCTCGCAAGACAGCCAGTCAAAATAAAGGGGGCCACAATAGATAAACAAATCCAGATTAATTTTTTCATAGCGAGCTCAACAGGTTTGATGGGCTCATTCTCCCATAGTGTTCTGTGCAGCCCATAAATTAAAAACCACCCGAAGGTGGCTTTTTGCTACTTAATTAAACCGCATGCAATTCTGGGTCCAGAGTTACCTGCTGGCTGTGATTTGTAATCATCCGGATCGCGATGGACCACTACTGATCGACCCAAGATGCCATTAGGCCCAGTGTTTACAGCAAAGCCACTTAACTTGGCTGAGTACACTGCATTGCCATTTGCATCTGATTTGATGTTGGGCATATCTCCAGCATGGTTTGAGCCACTGCCTGGCATCCCGTGTGCTTTTGTATCTGGATTAAAGTGCCCGCCTGCACTGGTTGCATCAGGAGCAGAACAATCTCCTTTTTCATGAACATGAAAGCCTTGTTCGGCATTTGGCTTCAAGCCAGAAAAGTTTCCGGTCACCAAAACATCATGTCCTTGCCATACAAAATTAACTGTACCTTTTGCATTCGATCCTGAGCGTGAATCTAAAGTTGCGGATGCTTTTTGTCCCGTTCCATGTTCCATTGACTGACAAGCCGTCAATCCAATAACAGCAATCGCTCCCATTGCCAATGATATTTTTTTAATCACGATCCATCTCCGTTAGTTGACATAGCTACAGAATAGATCTTGCCTGATTCTCAGGCAGGCGCCCAAGGAAAAATAAAGACCTCTTTATGAGTAGTCTTATTGGCCCAAAGGCGCCCGTACATTCGCTGACTGCGTAAATATAGAAAGTGAAAATGCTGCGGCCGCTAGAGAAATTAAAAACATGATCATCAAACCCATCCTTAGCTGACATACCTCTATAGAATAACCCTGAGTTAGCTTAAGGCAAGCAGATTGACACAACAACAAAAGACAGAGACTACTCATGGCAGAGATTAATTCAATCATTGACGCTCTAGGCCTTCTGCCGCATCCAGAGGGCGGACACTATCAAGAAGTACACAGATCGAAGAATGTCATTAGAGAGTCCAATGGTGGTCAAGATAAAAGTGCCTACACCAGCATTTATTATTTACTTTCAGGCAAAGATTTTTCCTCCTGGCATCGTATTAAGTCAGAAGAAACTTGGTACTTTCACTTAGGTTGTGACGTGCAGATTTATTTTTTTGATGAAAATGCATTGCTTCAAACCATCCAACTGGGGATGGATTCCAATATATTTCAAGCTACCGTCCCTGCTAATACATGGTTTGCAGCAAAACCAGTCAGTAAAAATGACTTCTGCCTGGTTAGCTGTGCAGTAGCCCCAGGATTTGAATTTTCTGACTTTGAAATTGCAAGTCGCGATCAACTTTTAAAAGAATTTGGGAAATCAACTGAGAGTATTCAACTCATTCAAGATCTCACACGAGCATAGCCTTGATTGCTTAAACCAACTTATATAGTGACCAGCCTAAATTCAAAATAACTAAAGAAATTAATGTATTGAATGTGAATTTCATTCCCAACACACGCTTACTGAAATCTGGCGGAGGCTGATTGATTCCGACGGCATGTATTAGTCGGCCAATAATAAGCGTGATGCCTGGAATAGCGACCAACCACCATGGTGCGCCATTTAATTCGAGACAGGCAATCAAGATGATCCCAAAGGGTACGTACTCAGCAAAGTTACCTTGGGCACGAATCGCTCTCTCAAGATCATCATGGCCACCACTTCCCAAGCCAATCTTATTCTTTCTTCTAAGGCTAATCACAGCAAAAGAGAGTCTGATAAAAATGATGGTTAATGCGGAAGCAATGATTGAGGTAACTATTAGCATTGGGGGCTCCAAGAGGATTCCCTAAATCATAATCAGAAAATAAAAAACCACCCGAAGGTGGTTTTCGTCGCCATTAGGAGCTGAAGCCCAAAAAATCTTATCTTTTATTTATTGGGCTTAATGGCAAAAGAAAGCCAGCCAAGAAAAATACCGATCAAAATTGACACTATCAACTTTGGAGTCTGAGACAGCGTCTCACCCGTAGGGAGAATTAAATTAAGCGCAAATGCAATGCTGATCACCATTCCAAAGAAGCCGGCATATTTTGAGATTGCATCTTTAGCATCATGAGGTGTAGGCAAAAACATATCATCCATCCTTTCAATAATAAGAAGGCTCTATTAACGCCGGCCCTATAACTTGAGAGATCACAACAGACTAGACATTACATCTGAGCCTAAGTTCGGTCAATAGTTATCAGGAAAATAGCCCAACAAGCGGGCTATTGATCAATTTTAGCGAGCCTAGGCTGCCGAATTCTAATGAGTCTTCAAATAATCAATTACCCAGGCTGGATCACTATCGCTTGGGAAGATGGGGTAGTGAACCGCCTCAATCACGCCATTATTCGCAATGAGTGTGACTCGCTTTAATAATGTCATGCCAGCGGCTACAAAGGTTGGCATATTCAATGCCTTTTGAAATTGATAGTTCACATCGCTGACTACTGGAAATGGGAGATGAAGTCTATCGGCCATCTCTTTTTGATAGTCCGTAGTTTGAACACTCAAGCCTACAACTTCTGCGCCCAAAGCTTGGAGCTCTTGATAGTGGTCTCTAAATGAACAGCTCTGAGGAGTGCAGCCTCTTGCCCCAGGAATTTGATCCCAACCATCTGGCAAAGCAACATTAGGCTGCCCTGTCATTGGATAACAGTAAATAACCAATTTACCTTTGATATCGCCAAAATTAATGGTCTTGCCATTGGTAGCATTTAAAGCAACATTCGGCAGTTTCATTCCCCTTAAATGATTGGTTGAACCATCATCTTGAGGAATCGGAAGATCTGTGGGGAGCTGATTTAGATTTGTCATGAATAAATTCTATACAAAACGAAAGTCCACATATAGGAGAAGGGCAAAACAAAACCGCCCATGGGTGGTTTTGGTGTTTCTCGGAGGCTCAGGGTGGAATCGATCAGGGCTTAGAGTGCCTTGCCCTACTTTCTAGACTTATATTTTTTTATGGCTTCTTTTAAATCGGAGTATTCCTCGCAGCCAAAAGTGCAGGCTTTGTCCAATCTAGCCAATAGAGCCTCAGCGCCAGGCAAGTCATTATTGATCAATTTAAGCTTTCCGTAATACTCCAGAGCCCCGCGATGATCTGGGTCTATTTTCAATGCAGCTTGATAGTATTTTTCTGCCCCCACCAAATCAGGCGGCTGTTTTTTTCGAAGGCTATATCCAAGCAAGTTATTCCAATCGGCCGAACTTGTTTCATTGGCAGACTGAAGCTGCTGTATTGCCTGATCATATTTTTCAGCTTTAATACTCGCTCTTGCTTGGGTTAGCCATGCCGGATCTTGTTTTGCAGGGGCGGTGTCAGCTGCTTGAGATAAGCCAATAATAGAGAAGAGTAATGCAGCTGTTAGGATTAATTTTTTCATTTGGGGCCTTTAGTTGAGTACATGTCTTTTATATACCGATTATTAAACGCCCGCTCAAACATGGATCAAATGAAAAAACTACCTGAAGGTGGTTTTAGTGTTTCTTGGTGGCCCGGAGCGGAATCGACCAGGGCCCAGGATACCCGACTATATTTACTGATCCGAAAATAAAAAGTCGTCAACAACAGTCTACAAATTAAGTATTTGCCAATGAGTACTTATAAGCCTAGACTGGAGTTAGAAATAACCTATATCGTTTTATACAAAAGGGGCATGACCATGAAAGTACTATTACCGATTGATGGATCCAAATCATCTCTGAATGCTGCAAAGTATGTGGTAAAGATGGCAAAAAATTCTCGAAGTTCGACCACCGTTACCCTGATCAGCGTCCATGATGATGCTGGGCTTGGGCATGTAAAACAATTTGTGTCCAAAAGTGTTGTAGATGAATACTTGAGAGAAGTAAGTGAAAAAGAGTTGAAGGCTGCACAAAAAGTTTTGGATACCGCTCGCATTAAACATAATATGGTTATTAAGCGCGGTCATATTGCAGACCAAATTATCGCTCTTGCCAATAAAGATAAAGTGGATTTAATTGTGATGGGCGCTAAAGGGCGTAGTGGCTTTGTAGATATTCTGATGGGCTCAGTTGCACAGCGCATAAGTAGCTCAGCGAAACAACCAGTACTGCTTGTGAAGTAATTTTTTGTCGTTTTAAACGACATCAACTGACGCAGGAACATTAAATTGATTTGTCCTTTTCAAGGACATTTCATTCCGAGTGTATTCAAGACCAATGATATGGAATGTCATGTCCCGTAAATGAAAAAACCACCCGAAGGTGGTTTTGGTATCTCTTGGTCCCCCGGGGCGGAATCGACCGAAATCTAGGATATTCGATCCTTATGCTCTAAACATAAAGTAGACCGCACCCAATAGGCATAGGCCAGCCCAAATGTAATCCGTCTTAAATGGCTCACCCATATAGAAAACAGCAAAGGGCACAAAAACGGCCAATGTAACAACTTCTTGGGTAATCTTAAGCTGTCCAAGTGAAAAGTATTCAAACCCAATTCGATTTGCTGGAACTTGAAAAGCATATTCGAGCAAAGCAATTGCCCAGCTTGCGAACACCGCAACCCACCAAGGCTTTGAAGATAAATTCTTTAAGTGGGCATACCAGGCAAATGTCATAAAGACATTAGAGAGCATTAGTAGTCCAATAAAAGAAATTGGGCCAAAGAAATTAGATAAGTTGGGCATAAGGCAATACTAACGAGTTTGCCCAGAGCAAATGAAAAAACCACCCGAAGGTGGTTTTGGTGTTTCTTGGTGGCCCGGGGCGGAATCGACCAGGGCCTAGGATGTCTAACGCTAGCTCAATAGAAGTAATTACTCCGCTTTTGCCTTGCGGCTATCAATGCTAATTGAACCAGCACCTGTTGAAGCCAATACCAATAAACCGCCAGTGACAGCAATATTCTTAAAGAACAAGAGCTGAGCAATGAATGCGGCATCTACTGGAGCGGCCCAGAAGGCATGACCAACAATGCTTGCCAATACTGTAAAGATTGCCAAACCAATTGCTACAAAACGAGTGTGATAGCCAAGAATTAGAGCAAGGCCACCTAAGATTTCAATAGCAATGACCACCCAAACGATTACAGCTACTGCTGGTAATCCAAGTGATGTGAAATAGCCTGTTGTGCCCTCAACGCCCATTAACTTATTCAGTCCTGCCGGCAAGAACAATGCGGCAATAGCAATACGACCTAGTAGGTTTAATACATTTTCAAAGTTTTTCATTTTTTTCCTTATTAAAAATTATCCAGAGCTCTTAGAGCTTGTTATGACTGCCATCGCAAAACGCACCATTACCACTATGTTTACAGCCACACAGATAGACGGTTTCGGTCTTTTCAGCAGTAAACGCAACCGGCGTAAATTCGGTGGTTTTGTGGCTACCATCACAAAATGGCTGATTCTTACTTAGACCACAAGAACACCAGTAGTAAGTCTGGCCAGCAGTGACTTCCACTGCGTAAGGGGCTTTTTGAGCGATATGTGGATTCATAGTGTTTCCTTTAACTAATAAAAATAGATTTAAGTGTTTTAAGAGACTCTTCTATCTCTTTCATTTGTTTTTTTGACAGCTTTTGAAAAGCCGCCTCAAGATGCTTAAGGTGTTCTGGAAAGACTTGTTCAAAAATCTTTTGTCCCTTAGCAGTCAGCTTGAGCAAATGACTGCGAGCATCATCAGGATTTTCTTGAGTAGCAATCAAGCCTTTCTGGACCATCCGCCCAACTACACCAGTGAGAGAGCTCTTAGAAATCAAAGTTTTCTCTCCCAACTGCTTAAAGCTCATTGGCGGCTGATTGGCCAGCGTGGCAATCACATCAAACTGGACTGGCAATAGCCCTAGCCCTCGGATATGTGTAGAAGAGTAGCCCTCAAATTCTTGATAGGCCCTAGCCAACTGTTTAATGATAGGTAAAAAGTTCATATGCGTACTAATATAGTCCATATATGGACTAATGTCAAATCACTTATATAACCAATAATTTGTCGTTTTAAACGACATCTACAAGCATAAGGGCAGGAAGTTGGTGCGTCCTTTTAAAGGACAGTTAATAAAAAGGGGCAATAAAAAACTACCCGAAGGTGGTTTTGATGTTTCTTGGTGGCTCGGGATGGAATCGACCAGAAGCTAGGGTGCCTTTTTCCTATAGACCCAAAACGCCATCAGCATAAAAGCAACCAACGCACAGCCACCTGAAAATAAGAATGCGTACAGTGGTGCGATAGATTCGTATACCCAGCCAAAAATAAATGAAGCTGGAAACAGCATGAGGCCAGTAATTAAATTGAACCAGCCAAATGCGGTGCCAGCCAACCCTTTGGGGGCCATATCTGCCACCAAGGCTTTTTCTACCCCTTCTGTTGCGGCCTTGAATAATCCGTAGATTCCAAAGAGTGCAAATATTTGATAAGTAGAAATTCCCGGCAAACCCATCGCAATATAAAAGAACGCAAAAGCAATCCATGCGATCAAAATAAATCGCTTACGGCCAAAGGTGTCTGATAGTGCCGATAAGGGGGTGCCAAACAATGTGGTAATTAAAGAAATTGCCGCCCATAGGAGTGGAATTTGTTCTTGTGGAACTCCCGCTTCTCTTGCCCTTAATAACAAAAACATGTCGGATGAATTAGCTAAAGCAAAGATGCCCGCCACCACAAGATACCTTTTAAATTGATCTGGCATACCTTCAAGCGACCAGCTAAATTTACTTGCTTGTGGAGCCGCTTCTCGCTTTGGTTCGTTGATACACAAAGCAAGAGTGATGGTGATTACAGCTGGAACAATGGCCCATAAAAAGATATCTTTGAGGGGCACGCCCATAGATAAAAACATCGCCGCCAACAGTGGGCCAATGACTGCACCCGCATTGTCCATCGAGCGATGTAATCCAAAAGTAACGCCTCGTTGATTCTCATTTACGCTCTCAGCCAACAGAGCATCACGAGGAGAACTTCGCAAACCCTTACCCATACGATCAGTGAAGCGAATTGCTAACACCCACACCCATGAATTAGCTATCACAATAAGAGGTCTACCAATGCCGGCAAGCGTGTAACCTAAAATAATCCAAGGCTTGGCTTTCTTAGTACGATCAACAATCACGCCTGAAACTAACTTAAAAATACTAGAGGTGGCTTCCGCAATACCTTCAATAATGCCAAGTGCTTTTGGCCCCGCCATTAAGACTGATGCTAGGTACAAAGGCATCAATGGATAAAGCATCTCGCTGGCAGAATCATTGACCAAGCTAATAAGGCCAATAAGCCAAACGGTGCGAGGAAGAGCGAGAATTGTTTTAATCATTACAAGCTCAATTTACTCTTGTTTTGTCGTTTAAAACGACATCGACTGACGCAGGGATGAATTATTGGTTTGTCCTTTTAAAGGACAGTTCTATATAGCAATATCTGGCTCTAATGGCATATACACCTGCTAAGCCTTAAAAGAAAATAGCCCAACAAGTGGGCTATTGCAATTCTTGGTGGCCCGGGGCGGAATCGAACCACCGACACAAGGATTTTCAACTCTGTCCCCCAGACTAAACTCCCGCTAGATCTCAAAAGGTTTACCCCACCATAGACAAACTTTGTGCACAAAACTTTATTAGGTGTTTGTATGGGATTGATTTGGTTGAGTTATTTTGACCCACGCAAGGAGTGCGGGTGAGTTTGGTGGCGTAGTGGGGATTTGACTGACACAGGGATGACGACTCCTTGTTGTGATCGGGGTACCCCACGCATGAAGTGTCCTTTTAAAGGACGTTGCTCATTAATACTGTAAGTGAATGATAGATTCCTTACATACGCATATACGTATGTATACATGCATCAGCCAATAAGTAGGCATGGCTTTTAGTTCGAGTAACTATATATGCATATATACGTATATATGAGAAGTCCTTTTAAAGAACATCTCAGTGAACGTCTATTAACGCGACGGTTACCGTAATAAAAGTTTTATTTTTGTATTAATAAATTAGCCAATTGATCTACTACTTCTGACCACTCTGAGTCTTCGGCCTTAGCTTCAATTAAAAATGCTTTTTGATCTGGCGCCCAGTAAATGGCATCGGGAAGATTAGACCCAGGCTTAAGTTGATGTCTTTCTATGTATCTCTCCATATGAATCTTTTGGGATGACAAACCTAACTGCTCAAAAAGTTCTTCCAAGGTTCTATTATTCATACTCATCAGAATTCTCTTTCACCAGTATTTGAAGCGCACCATCTCAAAATGACCGCTAAAGCCCATCATGCTCATTTCATTTTAAGATGAGAGCTAGACTTGCGATGCTTTACCCTTCTTAATCACTCGAAACTCTTTATTGGAGGCCTCACTCTTATTATCACTAGATCCAAAATATAGAGCGTAGAGAGGATTCCAATTGTTGCTCACAATCTCAAGGCTAGATTCATGTAATTTAGCGATTACTTCTTCTAGTGCGGTAGTGGCATAAATGACTGCATATCCACCAGGGCGAAGACTAGACTCTAAAAGCTCAATGTACCCTTGTCTTTGCTCTTCTGAAACCAAGCGCTCAAACACAGCTCCGTCATGCCATAAGGCATAGTAGCCCTGCTTTAGAGGCGCAGTTAAAACATCGGCGCAAACCCAGCGAATTAGCGAACTGAAATTAGCATATCTCTTCTTAGCCAATTCAACAGCCTCTTCTGACATATCAAGGGCCGTTAAATTAAGACAGCCCTCATTTAAAAGATGGTCAAGAAAAGTCTTTTGGCCTAAGCCGATTTCAATGACAGGGCCAAAATCAGTTTGAGTAAATTGCCTAAGTAATTTGATTGCTTCTTCATGTCCAGCAAATAAGGGATTAAACATCACAACCTCACTAATGAAAAACCACCCGCAGGTGGTTTTGGTGTCTCCTCCAGCCAATAACAATCTGGGCATAGAATTAATGGCACAAATGTAACATCTATTAATAGGCTCTGTATTGGCATTTACCCTTGATTACCAGTATTTAAAGCGGGATCTCTCAACATCAACATCCCCACCTATAGCTCGCATCTTCATCTGACAATGTGGGCAAGTAAGCCCATCCCACTCTGCCAAATGTTTGGTAGAGTGGCAACTTGTACAAGCAGGTGCAATACTAATTTCTGTATTAATACTGCCTGGATGAGCAACCATATATACATCAATGGTTGAACAAGATTTACAAGCCATAACCACTTTTGAAGAGTGAAGCCCGATCTCCCTACCTATGCCACTGATGCAATCAAACTTACAAGAGCCACAAATAAATTTATATCTAGCCATAAATCTATCGCACTAATTCTTCTTAGGTTGAAGTGCCAGTTTCTTCATATGGGCATCTTGAGTGAGTAGTTGCCTTTCTTGATTGGCAACGCCAATAGTGATCTTTTTGGCGATAAGATCGGCATAGACGCCATCAATCTTTTTAAAGAAATCCTCATAGACCACTTTCTTTTCGGGGCTTAAACCCTCCAAAGCAATTGGCCGACACGAATTAGCTTCAGCCAAATAATTCTTCAATGCCACAGCTTGCTGATCCGTCAATTTATCTGGCGAACTAAAGAGGGCTTTGGCATGAGGATTATTTCTTGTAACAGCGATAATTTGACTGTCTACCAACAATGCATCAGCACTTTGATTGCTACGGATGATGCAATCATTCAGTCGTTTAGCTACAGATCCCGAGTGATCAGGAGCCGGAGCTGTCATTGGCGACGGAACTTTAGCAACTTGCACTGGGTTATTGGGTGCAACGTTTGTCGCGCATCCACTTAGGAAAGCAATCCCCATCAAACTGAGTTTGAATATGTTTTTCATTAAATAGCCTTAGATGTTTAGCGATACACAAAATCAGCACGGCGGTTTTCTTTAAATGCCGCTTCTGTCTGAGCTGGGTCAGCTGGCTTTTCTTTTCCAAAACTCACCGCTTCCAACTGAGATTCGCTAACACCTTGAGCAACTAGAGCTTTCTTAACAGCTTCGGATCGCTTTTGACCTAAGGCTAGGTTGTACTCTGCAGTTCCACGATCGTCGGTATTGCCTTGAATGATCACGGAGGCTTTTTGCTTTTGAAACGATTTTAAGTAAGAGGCATGGGCAGAAATGGTTGAAACATATTTTGGATCTACGGTATAGCTATCAAACTCAAAATAGATTGAACGCTTGCCATATACACTAGACTTGGGATCACTAATGGGATCGTAAGTCATTGAGCCGCCAGCATTAACCTCAGCCACACCATTAGCGTCATCTAACTTCACGCTACTACATGCGGATACAAACAAAACCAATAATGCCAATGGCAATACTTTTACAAATTTATACATGATGATATTTCCCAAATATGGCTACACATCGGTCGCCAAAAAACGAAGGGGTATGCCTATAGAGCACGTCCGGCCTAAGAAGATTAGGCTATTACTTTGGGTGGTTTAAAGGCTGAGTCAGGAAAGTTTTGCGTAAACAAAACTTCATTTGCAATAGAAAACATAGATACTGAAATCGGTGGAGAAAAAACAGTAATCCCAATTTCGGTAATATTTGCAGTTACATGGCTCATGAGGTACATAGTGTGAACCGGCTCTTTGTCATCTGCTGATTCTGCAATGTTTTGTGCTTGCATCACTATTGAACCGTTGGCGTAACTATTAGCAAGCTCTGCCCGCTCAATTGCGGCTTGAATAAAAATACTTCCAGCGGCCGCCTTAAATGCAATCATGAAGAAGCATATGAATAAAACCAGCGTTTTTTTGCGGAGCAACATTGTTTAGATTCTATACCCGATTACCAAATTTGTCCTTTAAAAGGACGAATCAAAACCATCCTCGCTATACCCCTCATCCCCACAGACAAGAGTTTTCTTTTTTAAACAAAAACCGCCAAAAAATCCCTGAAATCGGCTCAAATCGCCTGATTGTCAGAATAAGAATTATTACGAATACGAGGTGGGGTTAGATTAGATCACCAGGGGCCGAGATCTCCGCTGGCTTTGAAAATTGCGCGGTAAATTTTTAGGGCTTACTACTGATCGGCTTGATAGCCTGTTGATGATGCTGGCGATCCTTTTCTAGCTTTAATTGTTGCTTGGCAGAATCCACATTTCGCTTAAGCGAAGCTACTCTTGCCTGCGAGGGCGAAAGGGGCTTAATTGGTTTGATGGTTTTGATTTCGTAAAAGCGCATCAAGTATTTAAGCCCCTAACTCTTCATTCAATTACTTCTGAGTAATTTAGAACATTACCAAGTCCAAACTGCCTTTCACCTAACCACTTAGCTTCTAGTTCATTAGATGCAAAGATAAAGGTGTTGGTTGTTTGCAGTGAATTTAAGCGTACCCATAGAATGAACTTTTTCATTTACCGAACCCCGCACGTACAGCCCCACTTGCGGCTTCAATTTGAGTATCAAGTTCTCCTGCTTCTACGGCAACCTTAATAATCTCTAGAGCTTTAATCAGCTCTTCTGCTGAATTCACCTCTACAGCAGTCTTGCCTTTAGCAAACTCAATGATCTTTGCACCATAGCGGATGTTTAAGCAAACCTTGCCATCCATAGCTACGAACCACCATTGACGAATACGCTTTTCATGTTCAATGGTTTTACGTGCGCCGGTGATGTCTTTAACTGTTTTAAATTTCTTAACAGTAAATGTGCCGCCTTCTTTACTGGCTTTAGCTAACTGGATCTGCTCCCAGACTTTGTTCGCTAATTTATTGCGGCGATGCAGTACTGGCGGTATTGCTGTTGGCTTTTTTGAATTAACCATCTTCAATGCATTTAATGTGCTCATCTTTTTCTCCTATAAGTTAATGGGCACACTTAATTTATTGTCAGAGTTTTTGGATGGACAACCTCTTTTTGCCAAAAGCCACAAAGATCTAATGATCTGAACCAGATCTTGTCTCCTTTTATTAGGTTTCACTAAATAACTATGACAGCAGAGCAAATGAAAGTTCTGTGATGCCATTGATTACTACCGAAACAAGAGCAGTGACACTCAGTCGTTATGTCACCCTAAAGCTGGACTTAGAGTCACAGTCATGGAAATTCTGGGCGGTAGCAGAGACTTGCAGTCACTAACCAATTGGATGCCGTTGGATGTTGCTAACCAACTGACTCAAGAATGTAATTCAGCACAAAGATCGTAAAACCTAGTTTTATGGATCACGAGAAAGCCCTGCTTACACAGCAACTTTCAAACAAGACAAAGGTAGCCACTTATTGCTTTTGTACATGTTGCGTTTTACGGCCGCACATAAAAGGAGACAGCGAAACCGCCCTTACCCAATCGGGTTGTGCCTATAGTGGTGTAGTAAAGAACTCAGCGAAAGTCCTTTTCTATTACTGAGCCTGTTGCTTAAGGCTCAGTGTAGGTTGAATCTAGCGAAAATCATCAAAGAAAAGAAAAATGTGATGAGCGACAAGCGAAATCACAAGTGAACGTTAGTTCACTTATTCATAAAAGCCTATGCCTTAATAATGTCAGCCTCAATAAGTGCACCAGTTTCCCAGCTATCTGTCGGCTCAAGTTGATAGTCCTCATAAGTCACACTCTCAAGGAAAATATCTCCAAGAACTTTGCGGAAATTTAACTGTAACTTTTTTAAGTCAAACTTCTTGCCCACATCGATTTCTCCTTCGAGGAACATACCAGTTTCTTCAGCCTTCCAAACTAGATACCCTGGAGTTTTAGGTTTTTTAGCGGGAAGCTCAAACTCTTCAATGTTGACTATTTTCTTGTATTGAGCTGGAGTAAGACTTTCCATGAAATCATTTAGCTCATCGTCATAGCTATAGATATTCTCATCCTCTGCATCTTCTTCGTTATCGAATTCAATTGGAGTAATCTCAATCCAGAGGCCGCCAAGATAGCCTCCACCTAAATAATCCACATTACATAAACCTGAATAGCTATCTGGAAAATAAATCTCATCTGGATGATCATGACCAACTGAATCGTAGTCTTCAACAAGAACCTCTTTGAGATACGGCTGATATTCTGGATTAGTCCAGAAGTCATATTGGGCTTTTGTTAATTTATGAATGCCCACTTCGGCGCCATTTCCATGGATTTCAATTGAGTAAAGCACGATATCTCCCATATGTTTTGATAAATCATATCAAGTAGGTTTTTATTTTGCCACCTTGAATACTTCATTTATTGAACGATCTATTCATTTCGCTGGCTTGGGTAGCTGAACCCAAATTTAAAACGCTTGTAGGTCGTTTTAAACAATCATCAAATATCGTGGCGAAAATGCCACGATAAATATAAGAGAACAGTACTACTCTTATATTTTTGCCTAACTCATTGATAAAAAAGCGGTTCTTTTTCAGCCATTTTCAGTTGCCCAAACCGAATCTAAGAAAACATACTGTAACTCTGTATTTAATACATTTCAGGGAGAACGTATGTCACAAGCTAGAGTTTTAAATCCACAAGAACTGCGCAGAGTTTTAGATCACGTTGCTACACGCAGGCATTCAGCACGTAATCGCGCTATGTTGCTACTTACACACTACGCGGGTATGCGAGTAGCTGAAGTAGCCGCGCTACGCATAAACGACGTTTTAAACGGCGACAGCACTATTAAGGGTGAAGTACGCTTAATGCCCGATCAAACCAAGGGCAAACACGCCCGTACTGTTTACTTAAATGAACGGATGCAAAAGGAGCTGGCGCAGTACATCAAAGTAATCAAAATAAAAGACGTATCCAAGCCCCTGTTTTACACACAGAAGCAAGCAGGGTTCTCAGCTAATTCACTTACCCAGTACTTCTTTTACCTTTATCGCGCCTGTGCTCTCGCTGGAGCCAGTAGCCATAGTGGCAGACGCTCATTCTTAACTGGACTTGCCAACAAAGGCACAGCGATTCATATATTGAAGAGCTTGGCTGGGCACCGCAACATAAGCACCACAGCAACTTATCTCTATAGCAGTCCAGATCAGCTTAAGGCCGCTGTTGAGTTAATCTAATTACTTGGAGAAGTCAGTAAACACTTCTCCAGTGTATTTGTCGTTCACTCTTGTTTTCTTAAGGTTGACTGTAAATGCAAGTCCTCTTGTGGCAAGTCTGTGACCAAACCACTTGCAAAGCACTTCAACTCGTGTGGATCTATTTTTACCATCCAGAATAAGAACTTGGTCGCCTAGTAAGAAGGTGCCACTAAAAATGGATCCTCTGTACTTGGCATCAGTAACTTCTATCACACGAGCATTCTTAACCTTTACAGGCTTTATAGGTTTAGCAAATTTTGTTGTATTGGGACAGTCATTTTTTTGTTCCCACACAGGTGCTTTGCGGTAAAAATCCATATAACCCTCATATTTGCTTACAAGTTGTTATTAGGATATCAAAATGTCCGTTAAAAGGACATCTTAAGCAACAGGAAACTGACCAATAACGGCATTATCAATTCGTGCTTTTGCTTGCTTGATATATCGCCCAACTGTTGCTTGGAGACGATTTCGCTTTATCAATCTATCAACAGAGTCATCTTTGGGGTTTGGCATAGAGTCTTTAGGTAAAAGCCGCATCTCAACCCCTAATTCCCAATGCTTTAGTTTGTTAGGCCCTGATCTAGTTTCCATATAGCGGTCATATATCTGTAAACAGAGTCTTAAATTGGCAATCGTATATGTGCCATTAAGTGGATACTTGGCAGAAGTGGCTCTAGTTTTTTGGGTGGGGCGACCTCTGCCCCGCTTATGTCTATCCATCAGCAACTCATTGAAATACTTCTTAAGAGACTTCTTATCGTAAGTTAGCGGCACTTGTAAAAAGATGAATTCATCCTTGCTCCATTGATCAGGCACTTCGTCTTTGCCATCTATCTCTTTAAATTTGTAGATAGACATTTGCTCAGCAAATAATTTAACTCCCTCAGCTCGCCACCACAGCCTGAACTCATCTCCACGCACATCACCAAAGTCTGCATATAGCTTGGCGTATTTTCCCTTGCCACCTTTTTCACAAGTCGCCAGATAGTCTTTATTGCGGCGCAAGTACGCCCACCACCAGTAATAAGGACTTTCCTCTTGCTTTGAAGGCGCAAGTCGTTTGTGTTTTGTTCCAAATGTAGGTGTAGGCTCAAAAAACTTTACCATTTTATTAACATCCTAAATAGATCATTTTTGTATGGGTTAGAGAATTTTAACCCAAAAGAATAAAGTTATTACATGGCCAAGCGGTTAAATTTCTTAACAAGCAGTCATATTTCTTAATACAGAAAGAGAGTTAAAAATGAACGCATTATTAAACGCAGTAGATACAACCCCTGTTACAACAAACGTCCTTTTAAAGGACACAACCAAAGTAGCTAACGTTGCTGTTGGTACCACCATTGCCCTTACTAATATGGAAGCAAATCGTATTAGCTGGGAACAAGGCGCCTACAGAACAAGTAATCAAGCCTTATATGCAGTATTGGGCGATTGCTTGGCTTTTTGTGGTGACCTGACCCTTCCAGAAGCCAAACAACGTAGCGAATCTTTAGAGTCTTTCTATAAAGATCGCGGCTACACATATAAAAAGGATCTCCCATTAGCGACACGTGTAGTGCGTGCTGTTTTTGGATCTAGAGATCGCCGCCGTATCAGCACCTACTCTTTGGTTATTCGTCAGGCAATGAAAGAGAAAGTTTTGATAGCTGACTTTTCAGCATGGGTGGAAGAGCGTGGCGGCGTTCAAGAGATCAGTCTTGGCAAGAGCGCTACTTACATCAAGCCTGCGGACAAAGCTGAGATTGCTAAAAACAATCTAAAAGGCAAAACACCGATTGGTTATGCCAAATCTGAATTGCTGTCACATGTTGCTGATGCTCAATACCTAGGTGATATGTGCGTACTTTTAGCAGAGCAACAAGCTGATGGCAGTTTTGGTATCTATGCCGTTCTGCGTCAAGATGGATTAGTCAAGTCTGCTTTTACCTCTTTGTATGCAGTTAGCAAAGAGATTGAAGATAAAGCAAAGGTTGAATTAGATGCGGCTAATGATGCAGATGGCGCTATTGCTAAATCTGCTTAACCAATCAAGGGGGGGTGCTATGAGCATTCCCCATTCATATTTGAAAGGAATACAAATGTTAACGAAAGGAAATAATCATGAGCCTCAAACGATTGATGACATCATCTTTGGAAACAATGAATCTAAATTGCGGATTGAGGATATTGTCAGTGGTGCCGAAGCATTACCTTACTGCGGTAAATCAGGCGTCCTTCTTTACGGAGTGCCTGGAACAGGAAAAACCACGCTGGCAAACTTGCTACCTAACGCAATTGAAAAAAACAAAAGTGGGTATGAGCTAGCTTGGGATGCTGAATATATTGGCTGTCAGCAAGGATTTAATGGCCCTCAAGTAATGACATTTATCCAAAATATTATGGGTAAGTCCACTTTCAATAAAAGCGGGCTTCACTACATCATTATTGATGAAGTAGACCATCTATCTAATCTGGCACATAAAAGTCTAAAGACTGCCCTAAATACAACTCGTGGGGTGTTCATACTCACAACAAACAATGTGTCTCAATTAGATAAAGGGTTGCTTGATCGCTGTGTTTTAGTTGAAATGAATGCGGCAAATCCAAATGCGTATCTGGATATTGCCAAAGCCATCGCTGGAGAGGTAGGCATTGTTTTCTCTAATGATGAACTACTGCCGACGATTCAAGCCGCCAATGGATCATTTAGAAACTTGTTTCATAACGTTGGTAGATTGGCTAGACGCAAAAGTCAACAGCTACCACCCAATGTCATTTATTAGAGGGCAATATGAAGCTATATAAAGTTAATTATGAACTTCATCAAAAGGGTTCATTATTAGTAATGGCAAATTCAAAAATTGATGTTCCAAATAAATTTCTTGAATACTCAATTGATCAAATGATCAAAGCATGTGATGAGGGATCCGGCCCATATTTCTGCGAAGATTGTGATATTGAAGAGATTAGTAGTTCGTAATAATTTCAAGCCAACCTATCCGCCGCCATCGTTGCCGTCAACTTGCTGTAATGACGATCAATCATGGCGGCACTATTTCCCATCTGCTTAGACAGCGTATGAATATCCGTCTTGTTCTCTAGTAACTCTAACGTAGCGTAGGTATGACGTAATGAATAGAGTGTTCGCATCTGTCCATCGTGACTTAACCCCAAACCACTATCTCGCATCAATCGCTTAAAAGCACCATCAATCCGCATGGGCTGATGACCATTGGCAAATACAAAGATGCGCTCTGGTGCTCTTGTCTCAAATAATCTATCAAATGGAATGTCATATACGGCTTTTTGACGACTGTGTAAACGCTTGAGAACATCAATTGCTCTATGTTTGGCAATGAGCCAGCGCCCACCAGTCTTGCCATCTACCCAAATCCTTAAATATTTCTTCTCGCCCTGCGTGTGCCACTCTATGTTGTTCCAGCAGATATTCAGTGCCTCAGTGCCATGGCGCATGCCTGTGTATAAAAGCATTTCAATATAGTCGCGCAGTAAAGGGCGAGTCTCATGCTCAATCTCTAATCTGCCTTGCTTGATCCACGGCTCCATAAATTTCAATAGGCGATCAATTTCTTCACGAGTAAATGCTGGGCGAGTTTTACCCTTCTGCCCTCTAGCTGTGAGTTTGGGAATGGCTACTCTCTCGCTGATCCAACCTTTGCTAATAGCTACGAGCTGTAACTTCGTCCAAGCACTGGCAAAGTTCATTAGGGTGCTGGCTCTGGGCACCTTGTTCATTTGTCTATTTCGCCAAACTTCAAACTCATGCACGTCTGTATAAGTTATTTCTTCTAGTCTTTTGTCACCAAAGTAAGGCAAGAAGTATTTCTCAATACAGGTGATGTAGCTACCGTATACGCTCTTGCCTATTCCCACATCCAAGTCTTGCCGCATTGAGTAGAGAGTGGCGTGTGCAATTTCTGCAAACGTGGGTGACTTTTGTGCAAGCCCTAGTCTTTGGCGAAATCTGGTTTCATCGTAAAGATCGCAAGCCATTCGTACTGCATGCTCAATACTGGCTTGGCGGGTGGTCTGACGATGCCATGAGCCATCTTGCAGTCTAAAGCGGCAATGCCATAGCGGGCTTCCGGGTCTGCGGTGGATAACCACTTCGCCATCACGCAGATAAAGCTCTGTGGGTTCGGCGTATTTGAGCTGGCTTAATGCTGTGGGTTGGGATTCTTGGAGTGGTGAGGAGATTACCTCTAGATGACTTTCAGGTACTTTGATTACCTTAGTCACTTTGTGGGCGGCGTGCTGTTGTCATACAGCTATTTTATTTTCAGACTTTTGCTTGGGCAACCGATGAGCGTCGATTAAATCGACACTTGGGAAGCCATTAATATGAAACGTCCTTTAAAAGGACGTTTATCTATTTGCCGATCCAAAAAAGCTCATTACTCCTAAACCAAATCCAATGTAATAAAAGAGTCCAGTATTTGGCTGTCCAATAATAAAAACACCGTCTACAAAGAGCCAGCCAAAAAATGAGAAAACAATTATGTATCCATGCCATAAGCCTGAAAAGAAGCCATATGGATCACCAATTTCTTCGGGTGCATAGTGGTGTGCACATCCAGACAGTACAAGGCTAATAACAACTATAAGCGGAAGGTATCTTAGACACCTCATTTAAAAAGATAGGGTTTTTAAAAAGCTAACTACTTGGTTAACTTCTTCCGAGCTTAGGTAATTAACTCTGGTAGTACTGTCGCTATAAGTCAGTCGTTTAGATAGTTCAAATCTGTCAAATTGCTTCATCTTATCTACAGCAATAAGCGACAACGGATCATAGTGTGCCGTTACCGCCTCTTCCATAGTTCTAACAGAACCAGAGTGCCCATATGGACCAGTCTTCTCTACGTTATATAGGGGGGCTGTTCTAAATTTATATAAATCTTTTGTATTGAAAGTAACGTTATATCTTCCATGGTCAACACCAAACCCATTTCTTCCAAAACCTAATTGAGGAAAGGGGACTGAATAAAATTTAAAGTCAGAAAAATGAGGTCCTGAATGACAAGTAACACATGCGCCCTTGCCGTAGAAAATCCTAGCTCCTTTAAACTCTGCTGGAGTAAATGACTCCTTACCAGCCATAACATTCTCAAGTTTTGATGGCTTTAGCCTAAATTCAGAGCGAATGAATGCCGCCAAGCTTCTTGCATAGTCTATGTACTCAAGCTTGCTCTCGTCTTTCCCTAATGCTTTTGCCAACTTCTTACTTGCTTCTGGCTCAGTCTTTACTAAGTTTTGGACAATGGCTTTATAGACTTCTTTAGATTTTTCTACAGATTCTGTTTTGTTTTTTTCAATGAACTCGTCTTCTTGCAACATTTCGCGTATTTCTACTACCGGCAAATGATCGGCTGTTACTAACGAATCATTTGATGGGAGATTTGACCCAAACTGAGTAATCTTTTTGTTACCTGAAAAATCAACCCTGCCATCCCAAAAGAAAACATCAAATCCTTTGGCTCCTCGCCCCCAAAAAGCCAGGGCATTTCTTGGGAGTAACTTTGCACCACTTAGTAGTCTTTTTGGGCCATCGCCCTCACCACCAACAGCCGCCGCAATAGGAATACCATCCGTAGAACCAAATCTGTCCAAATGGCATGTTTGACATGAAATATTGCCATTCAAACTCAATCGCTTACTTTCAAATATTACTTTACCAACATCAGCCAACTTCTCATCTGGATTTCTATATAAATCACCAGAAGGCACAAACCCCGCAGACTTAATCTGCTGTTTAATAATTCTCACTTCCGCATTTTCTGCTCTGGCAACATGGGCTGTTACCAGCAAGAGAGCTATCAGGGTGGTTGTCTTAATATTTAATTTCATGAGTTTTAACAAAAGTTCTAACATCGTTTGCTTTTTCTTCTATTGCTTCCAATCCAATTTGAGCAAGGTCATTTTCAGTTAAGCCCCAGCTAATTAGCTTTTTTCTCATAGTATCGTAGTCATTACAAGTTAAAAGCCCAATCTCAGCGGCGTGTAGTTGCTTAATAGATTCATCTGATTTATCTACATTCACCTTATTTTTGGCAATTAAGTGGTTCTGCATGACGTTATCGCATTGAAACACTAAAGTTTTGTAATCCTCTTTATAGATCTGGGTGCCAATAAATGGCAAAGCAATGAACTTAGTTGCTAATCCAATACAGGAAATTGAAGCTATTACATTCAAGGTAATAAGTAATTTTTTCATTATCTAGTTACACCCTAATTTTTTTCTTGTCTCTAAATCCAATAAACCTGTTTTACTTAATTTTGATTTCGATTGATAACTCAAAATTGCCTCCACTAACTTTGCATTAAATGAAGTATCAAAATCATCAATTGGATAGCCCAGATCTTTGAGTTTAGACATACATTTATCAGCATGTATACCTTTTAATATTTCAGCCTTTTTTCGCTCTTGCTCCTCTGCTACGGCAGGAGTAGCGGGCAATACAAATGATCTTGGTGTGCTATTTTCATTTCGATCCGAATCACCCTCATCCATCGACATGTGGCTTCTGGTTTCAGTTAAGTAACCTTTCTGAATCGACACCCCAGAAACTACGATAAATATGATCGTTAGCCCTACAAGGATCGAATTTGTATTTTTCTCATTCAACATATCAAATTATTGGTTTTATATGGTCGCTATATCTATGTAATTTAGACGATGAGAAAAATCCTCCGCAGTCAGACTTTCTTACACATGAAGTGCATTCATCAACATATTCATTTTTCCAGTCACTAATTGACTTCTTGTAATTGGGCAACACATCGTCATTGATAACGCAAAGTTGGTGGTTATACACGGAAGTATTAATTCCATAACTACTCAATACATCTACAGCTTCGCTGAGAATATCTTTATATTCGAAGGGGTCAAGCCATAATTGATCCAAGTTCGCCCTAGTAAAGCCCATCATCTCAAGCCCCATAAGCGCCACATGGTCTACGAATAATAAGTTTCTAGCAATAAACTCACATGTCTGAACAAGCCGTTCTATTGTTTGTTTGTGTATAACAATACGTATCTCTACCTTCTGTTGATGCTTTTTAAGGTTAAGAATTCCCTGTATCGTTTCATCAAACGCTCCTTCTGCCTGCACTACATAATCATGCCTTGCTGGATCATCAGAATAGATAGGAATTCCAATAACGCAATCTGGATGATTAATCGCACCGTACTTTGCAGTAAAAACTGGATCACTAAAGGCACGCCCATTAGACAGAACATCAACTGATGTATTGGGTAGCATTAGCTTTGCTTTGTTGATTAGCTCAACAAAGCGATCGCCATATAAAGTCGGCTCTCCACCAGAAAATCCAATATTTACAGTTTCTCTTGGAATCAACTCTAGTAATGCCATAGCATCATCCATCAACCATGAGTCATCAATATTTTTGGGTGGCTGAGAGCACATTAAACAATAATGGTTACATTGCTCAGTGAGCAATATTGTGTTGTGCGAAGAGTTCTTGCGAAATAATGAATTAATGCGCCCGCTTGGCTCAATTCTGATTACATCGCCCTCAGCCAAGTAATTCATTTCTACTGGCAAATGAAAGTGGTTTGAGATTCCAGAGTCTTGCACTTTATCAAAACTAATATACGCCCCATATCCCTCTTCATAATTTAGGCGGTCATCCATCAAGAGGGCATACTTTGCTCTAATTATTGCGGGCAAACCAGATCTCTTGGTGACGATAAACAAACCTCGTTCGCTGAGATTTGCATCATGCGAAATAGCGTTTCCATGAAGCTTAAGCATTTGGTTGTGCCCAACTCATAAACAATCTTTTTACATACGGATCGGCTTCCATACGCTCGATTACATATTTGAATATTTTCATATTCCTATTGCAAAACTCAGATTCTGGTTTCCTGCCTATAAAGTCTTTGTACACACCATGATGAAATACTGGGTCAGCACCACAATATGATTCAAACGCACAGTCATTGCACATGGGCACACTATAAGCAAATGACTCCTCAATGGGATCTAGTAGCTTTGGATTTAAAAAAATATCTTCATATGAATTAGTTAAGACATTTCCTAGCTCAAACGAAGTGTCACCCATTTCCGCAAGCATTCGACTCTCGTCAGATGCATAAACTAAGCCGTCGTAGTTGTAGACAACAGCACCAATGCCGATGCCTGATGGACTCATTAAATCAACATAACCAGGCTCTTGACTTGTAAACATCTTTGTCAAAATTGTTGAGGTGTAGTATTCGCGAAACTTAACGCCTCTTCTATTTAGGTTAATGATGTATTCCAACCCCTCTAAGTAAAAGTCATGCCACCTCTCAGCATCATAGGCGGCGTATGTCTTGGTTTTGAGAGCAAACCCATAAGGCGAAAGAGGGCGGAGAAATATTCCCGTAAACGAATACTTCAAGTATTCATCAATAATCTCTTTAACATGCCCAAGGCTATTTTTGGTAGTTGTCATCAATGCAGAGACCGCATCTATTCCAAGATGCTCTCTAACTAATTGAATGCCCGCTACCGCCTTTTCATAGCTATTGCCACCTGGACGTGGTCTGTTGGCATTATGAATTTCTTTAGGGCCATCCAATGATGTGGATATTATGATTTCATGTTCTTTGCAAAAACTGAGAATCTCTTCATTTATCAAGGCTAGGTTCGTTGCTATAACAAAGCTAAGATTCTTATTGCCTGCCCTACTTTTTGCCGCTACAACGATATACTTTATTAATGGAAAGTTAAGCAGGGGCTCTCCGCCTTGGAACTCAATTTTGATATTTTTAGATGGCGAGCGTAGAGCCAAATCAATTGACCTGTCTGCTACCTCTGTAGACATATCAAATTTAACTTTATCGTCAGACTGCCTAGATACTTGGCAATACGGGCAACTATGCTCGCACCGAAGAGATACAACAAAGATGTGAAGGCCAGTAAATTCACTTAATACGCTGTACTTAGTTCTTAATTTAATTGATAAGAGATCTTTGGCAATTTGAGTCTTATCATCTGTTAAGAAATGTTTGGCTCTCAAATTTACATAATGAGCTGAACCACTATCTAACTTATGCCTTACTAGATTCTCTAATGCATCCCTTGGGATGATCAAATGCTCTCCAGCTAGATTAGTAACTGCATAATTATTTCCTCTCAATGGCTCAAAGCGAAATGGCAATAGAGAGTATTCTTTTTTTTTATTCTTATAGAACTCTATTGGCTGAAACTTACTCATCCTTTATTAGCCCTGTCTTTGAAAAGGTATGAGCTAATATTAGATTCCTAACGCCTTCAGTTTCCTTCTTGATGGATTCCCTTAAATCTTGATCAAGAACTTCCTTCTTAAACTCATCTAAATAGATTTTTACTTGTGGTTCAGTTGCAGATTCTTTAAAAGTCAGACCGCACTTAATCTCATTACCTTCTTTAGCAATGTTTACCGCAAACCTATTAATACTTCTATAAGCGGCTTTTTTTATCGCATCAACTGAATATACGGTTGCATCAAAAGTTATTAACACTTCCATTGGCAACCCTCATTACTAACTTCCAGATCTATGCGATCCATGTGATCCATGTGATGCGTGTGACCCATGAGCGGCAAAAATTAGTCCGACATCGGATTTTTTTACCAACAGCTCATGTTTTTCATCGCCCTTCAAGTACTGAGCTATATGTGTAGTTGTTCCTTCGCGCTCTGCATTTGAATTGGCTTGGGTCGAGCTACTCTTCTCATCAGACTCAATAGGTTTGATCTGGGTTGCTCCAGCATTATTTGCCATTAGGGCGGTGGCCGCCAAACCTACTGGTATTAAAAATTTCTTGGACATTTTTTCCCTTTCTAATAATTTATATATTAGTTTTGATACATTAACATAGGCTTTTTCTTATAGCAATTGGTATTAATTTCTAATAAAAGGCAGTTTTATTACGGTGCTTTTACGTCTATAAGCGTCGATTTAATGGACGCTTATCTAGTTAGTGTGTGCTACCGTTGATATACACACGGATTTAGGGGCGCCATGAAACTTCTTATCACCTGCTTTATATACAGCTATTCACTTCTCTTTGCAGTCTTATGCTCAGCACAGGCTATCTACGATGCCAATGGGGCATATAAGGGTTACTCACAAACGAGCCCAAGTGGTGTCACAAATGTCTATAACGCCCAAGGTCAAAATACTCAGTCGTTTCAAACAGATAATGGGCAGACTAATTTCTATAGTCCACAGGGGGCTTATCAGGGAACCAGTACATTACCGATTCAGACACAACCAAATACAACTATTAACGTACCGCGGCAAGTGCCTCAAGCGCCAAGCGTTAAAGGTTGGTAGAGATACTCATCCCTTTTGCCTACGATTCCTCTGTTCAAAGTCAATAGCCTCTTGTAATAGAGTCCTTTGTTTTTCTTCTTCTATATGACGCTCGATTAAATCTTTGCCTGTAATGACTTGTTGATCATTAAGCAAAGAGTCTAGGGTGGGCTTTGCCTTATCTTTTTGCAAGATTATTCCTGTGCTCCACATCAGTCTCACGAGTTAATGCCAAGCGTAGACACTCTAATCTTCCAACGCAAAATTGCATTCTGTTTTCAGTAAGCAATTCTTGATCAACGCTCCTAAGATGTGACAGGAGCGAACTTAGG
The DNA here is from genome assembly GCF_018688095.1 of Polynucleobacter sp. AP-Titi-500A-B4. Taxonomy (NCBI): domain Bacteria; kingdom Pseudomonadati; phylum Pseudomonadota; class Betaproteobacteria; order Burkholderiales; family Burkholderiaceae; genus Polynucleobacter; species Polynucleobacter sp. AP-Titi-500A-B4. Next base: position 2,046,057 of record NZ_CP061311.1, read on the forward strand.
GAATGAACATTCTTAGGCTGATTTGTTTTGAATTCAGCATCGCCTGTAAATACAACCATTCCAAATACTTGCTCTGCTGGCAAGAAATCCAATAGACCCTGCACAGCCTTAAGATGCCTATAGTTTTGGTGAAGTGGATTTTGAAAGCGATACTTACGCCCCCAAATAACTTGAGTCCACTCCCTAGACTTTTCGTCACCAAATATCCAGCCCTTGTAATGCTTGGTTTCTATTACAAAAACTCCAAAGCGTGACACTAGAACATGGTCAATTTGAGTTGTTCCATTCTCAAGCTGAAGCGTGACATTGTTCAATAAGTGCCACGAGCCCCTAGCAAGGTTATTAGTAAGAACTTTGCGAACCAATACTTCGCCAATATTCTGAAACTGATATGTGCGATAGCTTTTTAATGCATAACCAAGAAATGCGGCAAGTGGAATAAGAATCCACCAGTACTTAATCATTTATTTTTTCTTAATTGGCGGATGACGCTCAAAATAAGTTTTGGGGCTAACTCCTATATCACCATCAGGATCAATAATTTCCATAGGTTGCCACACAGTAGGCTGATCTTCTAAATCTGTATATTTGATCACTTGCCAGACCTTGCCTTTTTGGGTATCAATCAAGAAAGTGTCTGCTCGCACATTAGGATTAAAAACAATCTGGAATCTTTGTGACCCACTACTTGGTAACTTGTCACAACCAGCGAGCGTAAGCATTGATAACAAAGCAACGGCTAAAAATATGTATTTTTTCATTACAACCCCTAATTTAATTTTGTCCTTTAAAAGGACGTTACATGAAAAGGGTACCCCGAACAAGACCACTTGAATAGCAGAAACGGTCAAATAGGATTAGACATCCTGATGATTAGATTAGAAACTCTGAACACTGACAAAAGATGCTAGAACTAAGGTGGAGATGCCATTGCTTAACTTAGACACAAATAGCTAGGGTAGAAATGAAAAAAGAGAGCTAGAAGCTCTCTTTTTGATTCTTGGTGGCCCGGGGCGGAATCTACCAGGGTCTGAAGATACCGAACCTTATTTTCTATTGGCCCCGTAGGTCTTATTAAGATAATCAACAATCGCCGGAACCTCCTCATCAGTAATGGGCGCCTTAAATACATTTTTCATCCTTAAAACTTGAGCATTCCAATAGCCAACTCCCGTATTGGGCGGTTGATATTCTGCATAGTGGGCAGAGTGGCAGGTAGAACATTTCTGTAAAGTCAGCTGATAGCCAGGCAAATCTGATGGTCGCCATAAAACAGTATCAGCTGGTAACTCAATCGTTTTAGCTTGTGCCATTTGTGCCAAAGCAAGAGCAGATAGAAGGAGGATAGTTTTTTTCATATTCTTCTCCTTAAACCGCTGTGACTTTTACAGTCTCAACAATATTTCGCATATAGCCAGCCGGCATCCAGCTTGCAGTCATGGGCTGAACTTGGCCAGCATGATTAAATGCCCTGACCCTTAAGTCCAATATCCCTTTTTGTTTTGGCGTAAATTCAATGCGCCACTCTCTAAATGAGAAACGTCCAAGGTCTTGACCCAATCTCGCCTCTGTCCAATTTTGTCCATTGTCCTGCGAGAACAAAACTTTCTTTATTCCATAGCCCGCATCAAAGGCAATGCCTCGGGCTTGAACCGGCTTACCAACAGCGACAACGCTACTGTCTGTGAAGTTCGTAATGAATGAGCGAATCGTAAATTGATTAATTGGAATCGTTTTTGAAGGTGCGGTTCCAGGCGCAACACAGTTACAGTCATTATCAGGAATGCGATAAGCAGGATTCATCCAATAGCCGTTGTATACATCATCAACCACTTTAATTTCACTAAGGTGCTTAACCCAATATGTTCCGTAGTAGCCGGGAACAATTAACTTGATTGGATAGCCGTTTAAGAATGGGATATCTGTGCCATTCATTTGATAGGCAACCATCACATTGCCGTCCATGGCGTGATCAATATCTAGGCCTTTTACAAAATCAGAATCGCTTGGGAGAATTGGCTGATCCAAGCCATTGAAAGTTACTTGCTTAGCTCCGCCGCCGGGATTAGCCGCCTTCAAAATATCTTTTAAGGCAACGCCAACCCAAGCGGCATTACCCATCGCACCATTACCGAGTTGCCCACCATTAACTCTAGGTTCAAATAAACCGCGGCTATTACCAGAGCATTGATTAACAGCAACAATACGTTGAGATGGAAAGTTTTTCTTTAACGACTCTAGAGAAATCTCTAAAGGCTTTTCTACATTGCCACCAACTTTTAGTCTATAAGTATTGGGGTCAATGGATGTTGGAATGCCGGCCATGTGATAACGCACAAAGAATTCATCATTTGGCGTAATGACATGATTGTCGTAATACCTAAATGGAGTCTCTAATTGAGGAGGCCTAGAGGTCAACACAATCATGGGCTTCTTTTCAGGAAAGGCCATGAGCTCGCGTTCACCATAGGCTATTGGTAAATTCGCTTTCTCCCCCCCCATTGCCCAAGATGGCAATAAAGAACTGGCTCCACCAGCCAAGGCCGCTGTAATGACTTTACGTCTATTGGTAAAGTTTTCTGAATTCATGGATGTCTCCTCCATAGTATTTTTGGTTTAAGTAAGAATAGCTACTTTTAAAGAGGCATGCGTTGGTGATTACCCTCATCGAGCATTAAAAATGTCGTTTTAAACGACATAGCGAGCACCGACCCTAGATCAGGCTCACTTAAACCGACGCTTGACCAACATAGGGATGTCTAATTGACTTGTCCTTTTAAAGGACAGTTCATGATGGGGATATCCAAGGCAAATGGCGCCTAACCCTACCAGACCCCAAATGAAAAAACCACCCAAAGGTGGTTTTGGTGTTTCTTGGTGGCCCGGGGCGGAATCGACCAGGGCCGAGGATGTCTAATCCTACTTGGCTTAGATTACATCTTCACAATTTTCCAAGCGCCATTTAAGAAGCCATCACCAGTTTTATCTCCTGGCTTAGTATCCTTGGCCCAGAAATACAGAGGCATGCCTTTATATGCCAATTGCTTCTTGCCATCGTCACGGGTAATCACAGAGTAATCGCCAGAAATTGCTGGACTGCCATCAACCAATAGTGGCGGCCAATTAGCGGCACATGGACCATTACACGCAGATTTTCCAGATCCGGCCGCATCTTTAGCAAACGTATATAAGGTCATATTGTTACTGCCTACTAACATGCCATCATTTACTTTGGTATATGGCGCCATGGCTCCACCCGTCATCGACGCACATGCGGCTAATGTAGCGGTAGCGATCAAACCAATTAATACACTCTTAATACGATTCATTTAGATCTCCTTTTAAAGTTACATAAATACTCTACAGGTAATTGATGTTTAACGTATGACGCCAGTAAAACCAAGGGGCTAGGTATGAAAAAACCACCCTAAGGTGGTTTTAATGTTTCATGGGGGCCCGGGGCAGAATCGACCAGGGCCTAGAGCGAGAAATACTTAAGGCATTAGTGGTTATGGCCTTTATTATTCATTGGCTTTTGATCGTTCATCATTTTCTGATGTTGCTTCATCATGTCACCATGCCCATCTGGATGGCAAAACTCATGATCCGAGTTACCACTCATTTGATGAGTATTGGCGCCCTTGTATCCCAGAATACTTGGATCAAGCATGCCGGCAATCATGGCGATGTGTCCAAACACCAAGAACAATGCAACACATATCGCATGAATTTTTAACTTACCCATTTGGTCTAGTGCTCGATTAACTAAACCCAACTCTTGTAGGGCAATCCAGATCAGCGGCAATCCTGCGATGACATAAGTGCTGACAGCAATTACATCAATCACTGTTCTCCACTCGCCTGCCTGTGTAATGGGAATTATGGCGTTAGTCACAATGTAGTAAATGATCCCAACAAAGTAAACGCCTACAGCAATTCCAGAAAAGCGATTGAGGTAATAAACAGCACCATCGAACTTGCGAGTAAAGAGTAGATATAGTTCAGTAATAGCTAAAGTCTCTGCTAAGACGATTGGGATGGCCATAAAAATAATTAAATTCCAGGGCTGATTAACAGCCAATAACTCCATGTAGTGAGTCATGTTCATAAGATTTCTCCAATAGATTACGGTGGCTAGATGCCACAAAAATTAGTTAATGCGTAGTTAACTAATTAATCTTGGAGGTTTGAATATATGACTTGGAACTGCCTCAACAATGAGTTGGGGCACTTGAGAAACAAAGTGATTTGAGAAATCTGGCTCGATATATTGGCCGGTAGATAAGTTTGCTACTACGCCCAAACAGCATTGATACTGTGCTTGATGGTTGGTTGATTGCGACTTCTCAACATTCACATCACTTTTTGTATGGCAATCATGCTGAACTACATGCCCAGAATGAGCTTGTGATATGAAGTCGGCAGATACGGGCATGCTACCCGCATGAATCAAGCTGGCAAATAGACTAAAGCAAAGGGTGACACATATCCTTCTCATAATTCCATTCTACGCCCAACAAATGAAAAAACCACCCGAAGGTGGTTTTGGTGTTTCTTGGTGGCCCGGGGCGGAATCGAACCACCGACACAAGGATTTTCAACTCTGTCCCCCAGACTAAACTCCCGCTAGATCTCAAAAGGTTCGCCCCACCATAGGCAAACTTTGTGCACAAAACTTTCTTGGGTGATTGTATGAGACTGATTTAGTTGAGTTATTTTGACCCACGCAAGGATGGCAAGAGAGTTTGGTGGCGTAGTGGGGATTTGACTGACACAAGGATATGATGTCCTTGCGTTAGTCGGGATACCCCGCGCATTAAATGTCCTTTTAAAGGACGAATTGAGCCGTGATCATTTAATCAAGGCAAGGGAATAAAAAAGGGGCTATAGTTTTATCTACCCTTGATTGCCGATCCATAAAAAAGGAAAGTCTTAATGAAAAGCTTCATAAAACAATGCATAGCTTTTTTCTTGATGTTTAATCTATCAATAGCGCTTAGTCAAACCAATTCTCCAGCACTCCAATCGCAAATTGATAAAGCGAATACTGGAGATGCTGGGGCCATGAATATGGTTGGCAATTTTTATGCTAATGGATCAGGGGTCGATAAGAACCTATATGAAGCAAAAAAGTGGTATGAAGCGGCTGCAAAAAAAGGATATGCTGCAGGATATTTTAATTTAGGATTAATGTATGAACGGGGCGAAATAGTGCCCAAAGATATTAATAAGGCAATGGAGCTTTATAAGACTGCTGCCAATGGTGGATTACCAGCAGCACAAAAGAAATTGGATGCATTAGCTTCACAATCTTCAGCGCCAGTAGCAATACCTAATCAACCAGTGCAACCCCAATCACCAGTTCCAGCAGTTCAAACACCCACCCCTACGGCACAAGGGGCTAAGCCTGCAAACAACCAATTAAATAAAGCCCAAGTTATTGAGCTAGCCGCAAATGAAATAGGGGGGCCTGAGGGCTGGGGTAAATGCATGGTGGCGCATACGGTTTTAGATTTGTCGGCTACAAATAGCCCATTACCCCCCAAATTGGCCAAGCAAAATCAGGGAATTGGGGTACTGCTTGGAGAAATTCGGCAATACTATCTTCGAAGTGGGTTTACCGATGCATACCTAGGTCAATTTATTAAAGCCTATAGACCAACGATTAATACTGGCGATCAAGCCTTAGATGCATTAATTCCGTGCAATAACAAGCTTAATTCTGCAACGGCATTATGGAATGGAAAATAACCAAACTTTAATTGATTTTCATATTTTTGTATTACGCTTCTTCTGCTCTTCTTCCTGCTGGCTTTGCAAATCTTGTTGCTTTTTGTAAGCGCGATACTCATTTCTTTTTGTTTTTATCATTTCTAGTATAGCTACTTTATCTTGAGCCATTTGGCAGTTAAAGGTCCATTTCAAACCATTAAGACTACCAACACCAACTGAAGTCAGCACAAGATCTTGCCTGTTCAGAATATATGGATTTGATCCATATGCTTTTGCCTCATCACTAGCGCCAACGCTTCCATACCGATACTCCTCAGTAGATTCTTGCTCAAGAATTAAGGCATATTCTGTATACATCTCTGGTCGATCACTTGGCGAGCTTGTAAGCAAGCTGGCGGCTCTACCCATAGAGACCATATAGTAGCGATTTCCCTTCCCATTGCCAGGAAGACAAACTAGTGCAAACTTAATTTCGGGAACTGCGTCTTGTGAAGAAGCCGAAGGATTTTCAGGCAAAGGCGGGGCTTTAGCCGGAGCGTCTGGTATATTTTCTTGGGCTTTTTGGCTTGGTTCAGACTTTCCGCATGCAGATAAGCCTAAAAGAACTACAAGAAAAGCAATTGTGAGCCTAGTTAAATGCAGCGCCATAATAATTAATCCCGATTAATAGTCAATTTTAAAAAAGTTACTTATTTACAAGATACTTTTGTTCGTAAGTCAGCATCTTATTTAAATCAGGGGATAGTGGACGACATAATTCCATAACTTCTGTAAATTCCTTGGAATTATTCGCCCTATTAATTTCAAGTAATCGCATCCATCCGGCTTTAAATGCCTCTTGTGAAGAGCCATACTGTATACCATCACAAGCAGCAAAAACGGTTAGATATTTCATCTGTGTATTTAAATCTACATCCATTTCTTTAGATAAAACAGCGCGCGAAAAATCAAAACCTGTGCAATAAGAATAGCCCTTACCCCAAGACTTCGTTCGCCACATTGCGACAGTTGGGTTTGTAGAATTATCAGACATATTTTTAGTGCCTGATTTACAAGTTTGGTTGGCAAACTCTTTTAGCTTATCCATTTGAGACATTCCACTAGTTTGGCAAAACCCTATTGATGCATTGGCCATAAAGACAATGGCGACAAATTTTTGGATTAAGATTTTCATTGTTTTTCCTTTAAAACTGATTAGCAAATGTTATTGTGCGTTTTAAGATTTAATTCTAATTTTCAAAATAATTTAACATGGATCACTGATCAATAATGGTATTAATTAGTTAATTCGTTGCCGAAGCATCCAAAGGATGCCCCTTCAAGGGGTGAATAAATTTTAAGTTGCACTCGCTATACCTCTCATCCCCACCAATAAGAGTTTTCTTTTTTAAACAAAAACCGCCAAAAAGCCCCTGAATTTGGTTCAAATCGTCTGATTTTCAGAATAAGAATTATTACGAATACGAGGTAGGGTTAGATTTAAATCACCAGGGGCCGAGATCTCCGCTGACTTTGAAAATTGCGCGGTAAATTTTTAGGGCTTACTACTGATCGGCTTGATAGCCTGTTGATAATGCTGGCGATCCTTTTCCAGCTTTAGTTGTTGTTTGGCAGAATCCACATTTCGCTTAAGAGAAGCTACTCTTGCCTGCGCAGGTGAAAGGGGCTTAATTGGTTTGATGGTTTTGATTTCATAAAAGCGCATCAAGTATTTAAGCCTAACTTTCGCCCTACTAAAGTATTACTCCCATACTTCTGTATAGCCTAGAACATTGCCTAGCCCAAACTGTAATTCACCAATTAACTTTGCTTGTATTTGACTATCGGCAAATACTACGGTGTTTGCTGTTTGAGTTTGACTTATGCGAACCCATAGAATGAACTTACTCATTTACCGAACCCCGCACGTACTGCGCCGCTTGCCGCTTCTATTTGAGCGTCAAGTTCACCGGCTTCTACAGCGACCTTAATAATCTCTAGGGCTTTAATCAGCTCATCTGCGGAGTTAACTTCTACAGCAGTCTTGCCTTTAGCAAACTCAATGATCTTTGCGCCGTAACGAATATTCAAGCAAACCTTTCCATCCATAGCTACAAACCACCACTGACGAATGCGCTTTTCATGCTCAATGGTTTTGCGTGCACCAGTGATGTCTTTCACTGTTTTGAATTTCTTAACAGTAAACGTGCCGCCTTCTTTGCTAGCTTTGGCTAACTGGATCTGCTCCCAGACTTTGTTGGCTAATTTATTACGGCGATGCAGTACTGGTGGGATTGCTGTTGGCTTTTTTGAATTAACCATTTTCAAACTGTTTAATGTGCTCATCTTTTTCTCCTATAAGTTAATGGGCACACTTAATTTATTGTCAGAGTTTTTGGTTGGACAACCTCTTTTTGCCAAAAGCCACAGAGATCTAATGATTTGACCCAGATCTGCTCTCCTTTTATTAGGTTTCACTAAATAACTATGACAGCAGAGTAAATAAAAGTTCTGTGATGCCATTGATTACTACCGAAACAAGAGCAGTGACACTCAGTCGTTATGTCACCCTAAAGCTGGACTTAGAGTCGCAGTCATGGAAATTCTGGGCGGTAGCAGAGACTTTATTCACTATCCTTTACAGGACGCCATTAGCCTTGCTGACTAATATGAATCAAGTATATGAATTAGCACAAAGATTATAGAGCGTAGTTCTATGGATCACGAGAAAGCCCTGCTTACACAGTAACTTTCAAACAAGACGAAGGTAGCCACTTATTGCTTTTGTCATTGTTGCGTTTTAAGCCGCACGTAAAAGGAGACAGCGAAACCGCCCTTCCCAAACTGGTTGTGCCTATAAGTGGTTTAGTAAAGAACTCAGCGAAAGTCCTTTTCTACTACTGAGCCTGTTGCTTAAGGCTCAGTGTAGGTTGAATCTAGCGAAAATCATAAAAGAAAAGAAAAATGTGATGAGCGATAAGCGAAATCACAAGCTAACGTAGTTGGCTTTTATATTCAGAAAAAACAATGCTCATTTGGATTTCTCTCTAAGTACTTCTTAGGAATCCAGGGGTTATCTTCCTTAATTTCTCTGAAGGCAATTTCTTTGCAGACTGCTATTTTATCAGATACATCTTCCCAGAGAATTACTTCTCTATATTCCTTCGTTTCATTATTATTGGATGTCGCCTCATCATAATCGCTATCGTATGCGACCAAGGTATCAGTCATATCTAATTCATATTCATACTCTGCAATTTCCCCGTTTTTCATCAAGACATATCTTGCGCCAACAAAATTCGGGGATTCATCCTCATACTCCATAAGAATAATAAGCTTTGGATCTAGCTTTGATGCATGCCTCAACAGATGATCCTGAAACCCCCTTACTGGATCCCATCCCCCAACAAACCCTAGCCCAACATAATCTTGATCATCGTGTATCCACTTTGACCCTAATTCATCAAAGCCTAAGATGGCATCCTGACCAGTTAGACCATAAAAAATACGCCCCACTCTTGAGGTATCAGCATAATCACTGTGAATTTGTATATCGTCAGTTATGCGTTTGTTCATTTCAATTACCAAATCGTCAATTAATTTGTTGCCAATAAAAGTAAACTTACACTTAACAAAGTTAGCCATTTTCTACTCCATGTTTTTACATCCATATTACTGAAGTTTTCTATATTAAGTTAAATCTTTCTTATATAACGCGAATGCTTTACTTTGCTGAATTGGGTGGCTGATCCGAAACTTTAAACGCTTGTAGGTCGTTTTAAACAGTCATCAAAATATCGTGGCATTTGCGCCACGATAAATATAAGAGAACTAGAGAACTCTTATGTTTTTACGTAACCCATTGATTTTTGGAAAGATCTTTATTGGCTGATTTCGGTTGCCCAAACCGAATCTAAGAAAACATACTGTAACCCTGTATTTAATACATTTAAGGGAGAACGTATGTCACAAGCTAGAGTTTTAAACCCACAAGAATTACGCCGAGTTTTAGATCACGTTGCTACACGCAGGCATTCAGCACGTAATCGCGCTATGTTGCTGTTAACGCACTACGCAGGTATGCGAGTAGCTGAAGTAGCTGCCCTACGCATAAACGACGTTTTAAACGGCGACAGCACTATTAAGGGCGAAGTACGCTTGATGCCCGAGCAAACTAAGGGCAAACATGCCCGCACTGTTTACCTAAATGAACGGATGCAAAAGGAATTAGCTCAGTATCTTAAAGTACTCAAAATTAAAGATATCAGTAATCCTCTGTTTTATACACAGAAGCAAGCAGGGTTCTCAGCTAACTCACTTACCCAATACTTCTTTTATCTATATCGTGCTGTGGGACTAGAAGGCGCCAGCAGCCATAGTGGTAGACGCTCATTCTTAACGGGACTTGCTAATAAAGGCACAGCAATTCACATACTCAAGTCGCTCGCAGGGCATCGCAACATCAGCACCACTGCCGCATATCTCTATAGCAGTCCAGATCAACTTAAAGCGGCAGTAGAGCTGATTTAGCTTTTGGCGAAGTTGGTAAACACGGTGCCAGTATAGTTGTCATTAACTGTGGCAGTCTTAAGGTTCACTGTGAAGGCAAGTCCGCGTGTTTTTAGTCTGTGATCAAACCACCTACATAGGACTTCTACACGTGTTGATCTATTTTTGCCGTCAAGAATGAGCATCTGATTACCCAATAAGAAGGTGCCGCTAAAAACGGACCCTCTAAACTTGGCGTTCTTAAGTGTGATTACTCTAGCTTTTTTAACCGACTGAGGTTCTGTAGGCATTGCTAGTTTGGTGGAGTTGGGGCACTGATTCTTTCTTTCCCAGACTGGTGCTTTTAGATAGAAATCCATATAACCCCTCATAGTTGCTTATAAGTTGTTATAAGGATACCAATAAGTATTACAACTGTCTTTTAAAAAGACATTAAATGGCTGGGAAAGAACCTTTCAAAACACCCGCAATTATCTTATCGGCACTATTTAGGTATCGCTTAACGCAAGAGCCCATCGTATTTCGCTTTGCGGCATTCATTGCTGGAAAGTTTTTAGGCGATGTCATAGCTTTGGGTATTAATGTCAAATTTTCTCCAATTTGCCATAAGGGCACTTTTGGTTTATTCCCCTTGTGCTTCATATATTCATCATATACATCGAGAGTTTTTTCTAAATTCTGAATGGTGTAATTTCTCGCAATTTTGTACTTTGCATTACTTTTGATTGATCCCTTCGTGGGTCTACCCCTAGAAGATGTATGCCGTTCTTTTAGCAAGCGTGCAAACCTACTCTGCAAATACCGCTTACTTGAGCTGAGTGGCACAGCAAGAATCATTACCTCATCGCTACTCCAATCATCTTGCCACTGTGACTTTTCCTCAAGCTCTGTTAATTTCATTGCGCCATAGTTTTCGGCAAACAAATTCGGTCCACGCTGATCTTTTGTCCACCACTTGTGAAAGTCATCATCCCTCACATCACCAAAATCGTTATACAGCGCCGCATGCTTGCCTTTGCCGCCACGCTCACAACACTCTAGATATTCAGCGTTTCGCCTCAAAAACTGCCACCACCAGTAGTACGGGCTACGTTTTTGATAGCCCAGTGGAAGGCGCTTATTTTTTGTTCCAAAAATGGGGTACGGGGCAAGGAATCGTCTTGGCATTTTCTTGGCAAGTAAATTGCAGGATATTCTAATAGTATCAGAGAAGAATTGATTTCGCCTTATATTTTAAGCATGGACGAGCGGTTAAATTTCTTAGCAAGCATCCATTACTTAATAAAGAAAGTGAGTCAAATATGTTATTAAATCCAGTAGCAGTAAATCCAACCCCCGTAGCCGACACTGTCTTTTTAAAAGACGCTGCCGAAACAAGCAATATCGTGGTTGGCGCCACGCTGTCACTTACTAATATGGAAGCAAATCGTATTAGCTGGGAACAGGGGGCTTATCGCACCAGCAATCAGTCTTTGTATGCCGTTCTCGGGCAGTGCTTGGCATTTTGCGGTGAACTTACCATCGCCGAAGCTAAACAGCGCAGTTCTGCCTTAGAAGCCTTTTATAAAGAACGGGGCTATAAGTACAAAAAAGAACTGCCATTAGCCAATCGCGTAGTACGTGCTGTATTTGGCGATGTCAACCGCCGCCGTGTCAGCACGTACGCACTTGTACTACGTCAAGCGCAAAAAGAGGGCATTGCCTATAGCAGTCTTGCCACTTGGATCGAAGAACGCGGCGGCATACAAGAAATCACGCTTGCTCGTAGTGCTAGTTACATGAGTCCGTCTGCTAAAGCAGGGGCAGCTAAGCAAGTTATGCAGGGCAAAACACCGATTGGGTTTGCCAAATCCGATTTGCTGTCGATGCACGCTGATGCTGATTTTATGGGGGAAGCATGTGTGTTATTAGCCGAGCAACAGCCCGACGGGAGCTTTGGGGTATTCGCAGTATTGCGTCAACAAGGGCTTGTTAATGCTGCCTATGCCAATTTGTATGCGATGCAACGTGAAGCTACTGTACGCATACAAAAGGAAGTAAACGCACAGAATGACGCTGACGGCGCCATTCCTAAGCAAGCGTAATTAATCAATCGGGGGTGTTATGAGCGCCCCCAACTCAACTTAATAAGGAAATCACATGAATAGCAAAGGAACCAACCATGCACCTCAAACTATTGACGACATCATTTTCGGTAATCCCGAGAGCAAATTGCGCATTGACGATATTGTCTCGGGTGCCGAAGCATTACCTGACTGCGGCAAATCAGCCATCCTTCTTTACGGAGTCTTTGGCACAGGCAAAACCACACTCGCAAAAATGCTACCTAACCACATTGAATATGGAAAAACTAAAGAGGAATTGATTTTTCCTGAGGAGTTTATTCCGTGTCAGCAAGGGCTTAATGGTCCACAAGTGATGGGAAAAATTGATGCCATTCTTTCAAAAAACTCACTGAATGTAAGTGGCTTGCAATATATCATTTTGGATGAGGTGGACAACCTTACTAAACTAGCACAGCAGAGTTTGAAGTCAGCACTCAATACGCCGCGAGGACTTTTTGTACTGACAACCAATAATGTCTCGGAGCTTGATAAAGGGCTGCTAGATCGGTGCGTCTTGGTGGAAATGAATGCCGCAGAGCCCACTGCTTACTTAGAGACGGCAAGAGCTATTGTCAAAGCCAGTAATGCGACTCTATCTGATGATGAGCTCATGCCGACAATTAAAGCTGCCAATGGATCGTTTAGAAACTTGTTTCATAACGTGGGGCGCTTGGCTAGACGCAAAGGTCAACAGCCGCCGCCAAATGTAATTTACTAAGGAGATATATATGGCAAATTTTAATATAAAGTATAAGGTTGTCATTGAAGATAGCATTGACATTGAAGCTGATGATGTAAGGGATGCTTTATCTGCTCTAGCCAAACAACACTCCGAAGAGCGCCTCACTCAAGTAGGCATGGTTCAGAAGTTTTTAATCACAGAAGTCAAAAACTGTACTCTTGAAGAGTATTAGTTTCAAGCCCACTTTCGAGTGGGCTTTTTTATTTGTCCTTTTAAAGGACACATCATGTTCAAGCTAACCTATCTGCCGCCATCGTTGCCGTCAACTTGCTGTAATGACGATCAATCATGGCGGCACTATTTCCCATCTGCTTGGATAGCGTGTGAATATCAGTCTTGTTCTCCAGTAGCTCTAGGGTAGCGTAGGTATGACGCAGTGAGTAAAGGGTGCGCATCTGTCCGTCGTGACTTAACCCCAAACCACTATCTCGCATCAAACGCTTGAAAGCCCCATCAATCCGCATAGGTTGATGACCATTAGCAAATACGAAGATACGTTCTGGCGAACGAGTTTCAAATAGGCGATCAAAAGGAATGTCATAGACTGCCTTTTGCCTATTATGTAATCGCTTGAGCACATCTACCGCCTTATGTTTAGCAATCAGCCAACGTCCGCCTGTTTTGCCACTTACCCATATACGTAGATACTTCTTATCACCCTGCGTATGCCACTCAATATTGTTCCAGCAGATATTCAGTGCCTCAGTGCCATGCCGCATGCCTGTGTATAAAAGCATCTCTACATAGTCGCGCAATAAGGGGCGTGTCTCATGCTCAATCTCTAGTCTGCCTTGCTTGATCCATGGCTCCATAAACTCCAATAAGCGATCAATCTCTTCTCTTGTGAATGCTGGGCGGGTTTTACCTTTCCGCCCTCTAGCTGTGAGTTTTGGAATAGCCACTCGCTCACTGATCCAACCTTTGCTTATGGCTACGAGCTGTAACTTAGTCCAAGCACTGGCAAAGTTCATTAAGGTGCTGGCTCTAGGCATCCGATTCATTTGCCGATTTCGCCAAACTTCAAACTCATGCACGTCTGTATAAGTTATTTCTTCTAGTCTTTTGTCACCAAAGTAAGGCAAGAAATACTTCTCAATACAAGTGATGTAGCTACCGTACACACTCTTACCTATACCCACATCCAAGTCCTGCCGCATTGAGTAGAGAGTGGCGTGTGCAATTTCTTCAAACGTGGGTGACTTTTGTGCAAGCCCCAGTCTTTGGCGAAATCTGGTTTCATCGTAAAGATCGCATGCCATTCGTACTGCGTGCTCAATACTGGCTTGGCGGGTAGTCTGACGATGCCATGAGCCATCTTGCAGTCTAAAGCGGCAATGCCAAAGTGGACTTCCGGGTCTGCGGTGGATAACGACTTCGCCATCACGCAGATAAAGCTCTGTGGGTTCGGCGTATTTGAGCTGGCTTAGGGCTGTGGGTTGGGATTCTTGCTGGGGTGAGGGGATTACTTCTAGGTGGCTTTCAGGTACTTTGATTACCTTAGTCACTTTTTGGGTGGATTGCTGTTGTCATACAGCTATTTTATTTTCAGACTTTTAGTTGGACAACCTGAGCATGAAGCGTCTTTTAAAAGGACGCTTCATTTTTTTGTGAAATTCCGCCAATGCCCCAAGACAGGCTTCTAGTTATCTCGATACTTTTGAGCAATTTCATTAAAGCTACTCTGCTCTGCAATAAATGCATCAACTATTAATGGGTCGAAGTGACTTCCCCGCTTAGAAATAATCTCTTCGGTTGCCTGATCGGTTGTCCATGCCTTCTTATAAACACGCTCACTCACCAAGGCATCATACATATCCGCTAATGCCATAATTCGAGCAGATAACGGTATTTCCTGTCCAGCTAATCCACGGGGGTAGCCAGTACCATCCCATTTTTCATGATGACCGCCTGCAATTTTGATCGCATGAACAACTATATCTTGATCGGATTCCATATCAATATTAGGAGCCTTTAATACAGATTCGCCAATCAGCGTATGGGTTTTCATAATTTCCCACTCTTGATCTGTCAAAGCACCCTTCTTGAGCAAAATATGATCGGGTATGCCAATTTTTCCAATGTCATGCAGTGGGGCCGCCTTAAACAGGAGCTCAATAGATTGATCCGAGAGGCTTTCGGTGTAATGCCCATCATTCTTCAGGCGCAGAGCGAGTGCTTTTACATAGTTTTGCGTGCGAATAATGTGGTTTCCTGTCTCGTTGTCACGAGCCATAGCAAGCGCATTTAGGGAGTTTAATAATTGCGTCTCCGTTTGCTCGACTTTTTTATTAGCGAGTTCGGCATCTTTATTGGCAATATCTATATTCATTGAGTGAATTTGGGAAAGAAGCCGCTCCCTCTCATCCCACTCCATTGAAACTACTAAGCCAGCCAAAGACAGGTATTTTGCCAAGCCAAAAATCAATAGGAGCACAAAAGATATAACGTTAGCTTGTCCACCCTGAAACGCAAATCCAAGATCGCCATAAAGAATCATTAAGCAACGAACGCCCCATACTATGCTAGTTAGAAACAAGATGGCTGCTAGCACAAAAGCCAAGCTATTCTGTCTTTGCTTATAAAACTTGAAAATCAATGATGCAGTGAGCAAGTTCAATACCGTGCCACACAGAGCAACGAGGGCTGGTTGATATCCAGCGCCAAAGTTATTGCCAATCAGCATCAAGGCGATAACAAAACTGATTGCAGCCAAAAAGGCTTTGAGTGCAATCCTATCGAAATGAATCTTCTTACCTAATAAACTAATGCCGGAGTAATAAAAGTAGATATACGATGCAATACTTAAACTATTGCCAAGTTTGTATGAAACAAATTCTGGCACTAAGTCTCTAATGGCAATTAAGGATGTTGCGATGCCCATCAAGAGCGTACCTATAATCCAGCTTGATATATAGGGTCTTTTTTGATTTTTAAACTGAATGAATAGCAAACCGGCGCCTGCAAGTGAAAACATTCCAAAAAAAAGGAATATCGAGTAGATGAGGGTCGCAGTCATTTTTAAAAAGGTACTTAGTGTGCCGTTACTTTTAATTTAACTTCTAGTTTCTTGTACCAATATACTCCCCCTGGGATATTAATGTGGCATGCTTAGAAGTGGGCGAAGGAGCCGGCTCCAGATGAATGATTTTGGCTGTTTTGAGCCATTCACAATTTTCAGCGCCTTTAGATTTTAAGCTCTAGACTCAGACAAGCAACGTTGGCGCAAGATGAATGAGCCATCAACCACCTTCGAAACAGATAACTGGGTTGATTGATACTTAGAAAACAAAAACAGCCGCCGAAAGGCGACTGTTTGAGTTCTTGGTGGCCCGGGGCGGAATCGACCAGGGTCTCAGGATACTCTCATCCTACCTCTAGACTATTTCCAGCTAAGGTTCAATTTCTTATGCGTAGCGGCGCAATCTCTTAAATAGAGATTAATGAGGCTTTGATAAGGAATGCCTACCTCTTCTGATACAGATTTGAAGTAGCTCACTGAATCCTCATCCAATCTAATGGTTATAGGTTTCTTGAGCATAGAAGCATATGGATTTTTACGAGCTTTTGAGAAATCATATTCTTTACGCATCTTCATCACCTTTAATAAGCTTTTGACTCTTTAGGGGTTGCCTTACGAGCCGAAATAATACGAACAACATTACCCTCGCTTCGATAACAATGGCAAACCAAAATTACACGAAGAGAATGGCTTACTCCCAGCAAGATAAATCTGTCTTCATCCTCCGAATGATCGGGGTCGGAAATTAACTTAGCACTTTCATCATAAAACACTGATTTAGCTTCTTCAAAAGAAATGCCGTGTTTCTTCAGATTAGCTGAAGCTTTTCGGGGCTCCCACTGAAATCGCAATGAATTCATATGTACATTGTACATACATTAATTAGAAGAAGCAAGCCCTGCTAAGCCATAAAAGAAAATAGCCCAACAAGTGGGCTATTCAGATTCTTGGTGGCCCGGGGCGGAATCGAACCACCGACACAAGGATTTTCAATCCTCTGCTCTACCGACTGAGCTACCAGGCCAAGACATCGAATTATAAATGAAACTGTGTTTTAGCCTAGAAAATGGGCTGCCTGTCTCTAACTGCCTGTAGTTCAAGCTTTTGAGCGAGCCGCATGCAATTTTCTATAGCTATCAATCAAACGGTGATGCCGGTCTAGGCCCTCTAGTTTTGAGCTTGTTGGGGTCAGGCCGTAAAAACTCAGTGTTCCCTCTACTGAGCCCATTACCGCGTCCATGCGCTCATTACCAAACATTCGATGCAAATTGGATATGTAGTCGTCAATCTTCAAATCATCATCTAACAAAATCTCAAGAACAGCACTTAGCGCTTGATAAAACAATTTACGCTCGACAGTGTTGTCGTTATATTGCAGGAAAGCGCCCACTAGTTCATTTGCCTCATCAAATTGCTTTAACGCAAGATGAATCAGCAACTTCAACTCCAATACTGTTAGCTGGCCCCAAGGCGTATTCTCATCAAACTCTACACCAATCAATGTAGCAATGTCGCCATACTCATCAAGCTCGTTATTCTCCAAACGATTAAGCAAGGCGCTAAGTTTTGCATCGCCTAATGTATGTAAATTCAAAATGTCATGTCGGAATAGCAAAGCTTTGTTAGTGTTGTCCCAGACGAGATCTTCTACTGGATATATTTCAGAGTAGCCTGGCACTAGAATTCGGCAAGCGGTAGCACCCAACTGGTCATAGACTGCAACGTAAACTTCTTTACCCAAATCTTTGAGAATGCCAAATAAAGTTTCGGCCTCTTGCGCATTTGAGTTCTCACCCTCACCTGAAAAATCCCATTCAACAAATTCGTAATCAGCCTTAGCGCTAAAGAAACGCCATGACACAATACCGCTGGAATCAATGAAGTGTTCAACAAAGTTATTGGGCTCAGTCACCGCCTCACTTGCAAAGGTAGGCGGAGGCAAATCATTAAGGCCCTCTAGGCTGCGGCCTTGAAGCAATTCCGTTAAGCTGCGCTCAAGTGCGACCTCTAGGCTTGGATGAGCGCCAAAAGAAGCGAAGACGCCGCCAGTTCGTGGGTTCATTAAAGTAACGCACATCACTGGATATACCCCGCCAAGTGAGGCATCTTTTACTAAAACTGGAAAGCCTTGCTCTTCTAACCCCCGAATGCCCGCCAAAATGCTTGGATACTTCTCAAGCACCTCTTGCGGCACATCAGGCAGAGCAATTTCACCCTCCAGAATTTCTCGCTTGACCGCCCTCTCAAAAATCTCCGAGAGACACTGCACTTGAGCTTCGGCAAGGGTATTGCCGGCACTCATGCCATTGCTGACGTATAAATTTTCAATGAGGTTAGATGGAAAATAAACCGTCTTGCCATCGGATTGACGTACATACGGCAAAGAACAAATACCACGCTCCACATTCCCAGAATTCGTATCAATCAAATGTGAGCCACGTAACTCGCCATCGGGATTAAAAATCTTGAGGCAATATTCATCGAGAATTTCCGTTGGTAGCGAATTCTTACTGCTTGGCTTAAACCAACGCTCATTTGGATAATGCACAAATTCTTTATTGGCGATATCTTCGCCCCAGTATGTTCCTGCGTAGAAATGGTTGTTGCTCAGTCGTTCAATATATTCGCCCAACGCTGAAGCAAGGGCGCTTTCCTTCGTAGATCCTTTGCCATTGGTAAAACACATTGGTGAGTGTGCATCGCGGATATGTAAGGACCACACATTTGGGATGAGGTTCCGCCAGGAGGCAATCTCTATCTTGATCCCGAGGTTTGCCAACACACCGGACATATTCGCAATGGTTTGCTCTAGCGGCAGATCTTTGCCAGCAATATACGTGCTGGTATCAGCATCTGGCTTTAAGGTCAATAGGGTTTGTGCATCGGCATCTAAGCTCTTGACCTCTTCAATGACAAACTCCGGCCCCGCCTGAACGACTTTCTTAACGCTACAACGCTCGATAGAGCGCAAAATTCCCTGGCGATCTGTAGCGGAGATCTCTTCTGGCAACTCAACCTGAATCTTAAAAATCTGTTGGTAGCGATTTTCTGGATCAACAATATTATTTTGTGAAAGGCGAATATTTTCTGTGGAGATATTGCGAGTCTCGCAATACAACTTTACAAAGTAGGCTGCACACAAGGCAGAGGAAGCTAAAAAATAATCAAAAGGGCCCGGCGCTGAGCCATCACCCTTATAGCGAATAGGCTGGTCAGCAATCACAGTGAAGTCATCGAACTTAGCTTCAAGACGAAGCTTATCGAGAAAGTTGACCTTAATTTCCATAGGAATAATTCCGAATTAGATGTATCGCTGAGATGAACACCGTAATCGTTTCAAACAATGCCCATGAAAATTATTTGCCCAAGAATTTGACAAATAACTTGAGGGTCTATTGCTCGCCCTTATTGCGTGATGTATCAATACCCAGGGCTTTAAGCTTGCGATATAGATGCGTTCTCTCTAGACCGGTGTACTCTGAAATCTTGGTCATACTGCCACCCATGATTTGCATTTGATGCTCAAAGTAAGCCTTCTCAAAAAGATCTCTGGCTTCTCTTAGTGGTAAATCAAAATAAGTTTTTGCAATACCGCTGATGTACGCTCCTTCTGCCGGCGTCGGAGCAACCTCAGTATTAAGGGGTTTTGGAACTGCACCAGCAGGCACACCAGACTGTACTGCTTTCTCTTCAGCTGGCTCAACATATTTTGGGGAACTCTCTAAAGCTTTACTAACAGTCTTGAGAAGCTTTTGTAGAGCAATCGGCTTTTCTAAGAAGTTCAGGGCGCCAATGCGCGTAGCTTCAACAGCAGTATCAATAGTGGCATGGCCCGACATCATGACCACTGGCATTGTTAACTGCCCAGTCTTTGACCACTCTTTTAATAAAGTAATGCCGTCAGTATCTGGCATCCAAATATCTAGCAGCACAAGATCAGGACGCATTTGTTCGCGAATAGTACGGGCTTGAATGGCGCTTTCTGCTGCGTAAACAGTATGGCCCTCATCCGTCAGAATCTCATTGAGAAGCTCACGAATTCCCATCTCATCATCAACGACCAAAATACTAGCCATACTTAGGCTGCCTCTTTTGCTAAGTTCATAAACAAAATTGATACTTGCGCACCGATCACTTCTTCTCCCTGCATACGGTTTCGTATTTCTATTTTGGCACCGTGGTCATCAATAATTTTTTTAACGACTGCCAAACCTAATCCTGTACCTTTGCTCTTGGTTGTTACGTAAGGCTCAAATGCTCTTGCCAATATCTTAGCTGGAAATCCAACTCCGCTATCACTTATTGTTAATCTCACAGCATTTTGCTTTACACCATCGTGCTCACCATAAGGCACTAACTCTGTTTTTACCTCAACTGGGTAGCCCTGATGCGTGCCCTCCAAAGTCGAATCTTGAGCATTTTGGAGCAAGTTATGAATAACCTGCCTCAACTGAGTTGGATCTCCCATAATATTTGGGCAATGGGGGTCCATCTGAGTGCGCAAAGGGCTGCCCTCATATAAACCCAGAATCTCACTCGTGAGTGTATTGATGGAAACGGGCTTTAATTGTGGCGTTGGGGTTTTCGCAAAATCCCTGAAGTCATTGACCATTTCCTTCATTGCTTGCACCTGACCAATAATCGTCTCGGTGCTGCGATTAATCATCTCTTCTTGTTCGGCGCTAAGCTTTCCTGCAAGTTTATGTTGTAGGCGCTCTGCAGAAAGCTGAATTGGGGTTAGTGGATTCTTGATTTCATGCGCTAGTCGCCTTGCAACCTCGCTCCATGCAATTGATCTTTGTGCACTCACCACATCGGTAATGTCATCAAAAACTACCATACGCAAATCTGCCGTGAGTTGTGTGCCCCGCACAAACAAGGTCACTCCAAGCTCATTATCAAACTCATTGGGCGTATGGAGCTGCACTTGTTTTTGCCATATGGGCGGTGATTGATGGCCTGACTTTGCCACAGAATCAGAGTCATCATTCGCAAGGGTAAGCTTCATTGTTGCAAAACCTTCTTTGATCGCTTCTTCAAACTCTATGAGCGCGGGATTGCTGCTTAAAGGCTTGCCATCCAAAAGTGTTAGGTCTTGAGCAAAGATTCGGTCTGCGCCAGCATTGCTAGAGACCACGTTATAGCTCTTATCAAAGATACAAACGCCTGCAGTTAGGCTGCCCAACACTTTTTCTAAGAAGGCCTTAGATTCTTGCAAGGACGTACGAGTGTCAGCAAGCTGCCTAGTCATCACATTAAATTGGCGGGTCAACATACCAAGCTCATCACCCGTATCTAACTCTGGTTTTGGTGATAAATCTCCCTGGGCAACTGCTTGGGTTCCCTTTAGCAACATCAATAGGGGTCGAGCCAACTGACGACCTAGCAACAAGGCCAAAATCACCGCAATAAATAAAGCAAAAAAGAGGGTCAGCGTTAAGGTGCCAACAAACATTTTGCGCAGACCTATGCGCCCCAGAGATTTTTCTTGATAGTCGGTATAGGCAGATTCAACCGCATCAATATTCTTTGCTAATGGTCCGGGAATATAGCGGACTAACTGAAGAAAATATTTATCGTCTAAGTCTTTGCTTGAATCTAGCCTGCCTTGAATGGGCTTCTTGCGCACAACCGGAATAATCGCCCTCACACGATAACCACGTTGACCACCATCCATTTCAATTTGGTCTACAGAGGCGAGGCCTTTCTTCTTAAATGCTTCAGTAATAATGTCGGCATTGGGTGCGGGCAAATATTTTTTTGGCTTTACCTCGCTTGTAAAAATCAAATTGCGCTGGATACTAAAGAGACTCAGTTCTTGAATGCCAAACTGGGCCCTAATCTTCATTGCCATAGCAGCAACCTGTTCAGCACTAGAACCAGCGGGAGCCAGTACCACCTGCTCAGCAATGTAATTACCCTCTGCCAAAATTTCTTCTTCGGCAACGCGCAAGGTGATACGGCCCAGCTCTAAGCCAGAGTTGAGCGCAGATTCAACCTGCACATCAAACCAAGTTTCAATGCTGCGAGAAACGAACTGAAGTGAAACCCCGTACAAAATTAAACCCGGCACCACCCCAACTAGAGCAAAAATCATTGCCAACTTGGCAATTAGTCGCGTACCAAAATGGCCACGATGCCAGCGAACGGCAATCACAATGGCCAAAGTCAAAATGACGAGCGTTAGGCAAACACCAATGACAACGTTCGCTGCATATAACCAGATAAAGTAACGATCGAAAAATTCGGTATTAGAGGAAGCAACCGACAATAATGCCAAAAGGAGTAATGCAAATGCTCCAATCAAGCCGATGGCGCCTGGAAGTAATTTTTTGCGCCAAACTTTTGATTCAAAAAAGCTCGGTTTAGGCGATGTTGTGGCTTGTCTCATCGTTTAATTAGATTGGGTCCAGCAGCAGAAAAAGGAACGCGCAACCAGTCGCTAGAAACATTCCAATCTCGATTGTTCAATGCGTTGACCTGAAATGGTTTTGGTAGTTTGCTTAAATCCAATACCATGCGCAGGCTTGCTGTATAGGCTTTATTGGGGTCAATCTGCCCATTGTCAATCACGCGCCAGCCACCAATGCTGCCAACGGCTTGCAAGGCTTCAGAGATCGTTTTGGCAGAGAAAGTAAACCCTTCGGAGGCAATGCGGTATTGCTGAGTTAGTGGCTGGTAAGACAAGCGAGCCTGCCTTTGAGTGGTAATTGATTTTTCATCAAACCAATACCAGCGTGAACGAGTCAAATCAAAATCGGTTTGAAAATAAAGCACCACCCCCTTTTGCACGGCATCCTCTAAGCCTGGTGATAACTCAATCTGGAAAGTGGCATTTAATAGCCAATCGTTCTCAACCTTCTCTAGCTCAAAGGATTTGATTTTGATGCCTTCAGCGCTGACGGCAGCTGAAAAAATACTCAACGCCATCAAGCCTAAAAAGATGAATTGCTTAATTCTTTGGCTCATGGCCCATTTTTCTTAAACAAGGCATAGTAAAAACCATCGTTGGCTTCGGCGGGTAAAAGCTGTCCTGGAGCGCCTAATCGTACCGCATTGCTATGCTGCTGCGCAAACCAAGTGGCCTGATCTTCGCCCTCCTCCGGAAATACCGAGCAGGTAACGTACAAGAGCGTTCCTTCCGGCTTTAGCATCTTCCATGCCTGAGTCAAGATTTCTCGCTGCTTTTGCTGCAAAGACTTGATGTCTGCTTCGCGACGCAAAAATGGAATGTCTGGGTGTCGAGAAACAATGCCCGAGGCTGAACAGGGAGCATCCAACAAAATTTTGTCGAAGAGAGCACCATCCCACCATCCACCTTTGGATGCATCGCCCCGAAGCACCTTTACCTTTTCAGAGTGCAAACGTAATCGATCTAAATTGCCGCCAATTTTTCCTATGCGGCCAGCATCTAACTCCAAGGCCACCATCTGACAATCCGCCAACTCTAATAGATGCGCCGTCTTTCCGCCGGGCGCAGCACAGGCATCTAATATTAAATCGCCCGCTTGTGGATTCAACAAAGCCGCGGCTAATTGAGCGCCAGCATCTTGCACAGATGCCGCACCGCTATAAAAACCCGGCAACTCGGAAACAGGAACGGGATTTGCGATTAATAGCGCACTAGGCAATGAAACACCCGCAACAGATTCGATTGGAGAAGACGCAATCCCAGCATCATTTAATAGGGCCTGATATTGTTCGCGAGAATATTGTCTTTGATTCACACGCAAAATGAGTGGTGCGCGTTTTGCTTGAGAAAACAAAATGGATTGCCATGCTTTTGGATAATTACGCTTCAGGTTTGCGCGCCAGTAAGCAGGCACATACATTGGAATGGGATCTGGAGGGTAATGCGGCTGACCCTCAGCGGGCTGCAAAATGACGCTAACTTTGCGTAGCACTGCATTGACCAAACCCTTGGCATACATTGTTTGTTCATACTCACTACAAGCTCTGACTGCCTGATCCACAATGGTGTGGGTTGCATAACCTTTGCCTTCAGAACCATCGCGCACAAACAAAGCGATAGCCACACTCAATAAATGATCCACTTCAGGGGGTGGCGTTTTGGGCACAAACTGTTTTATCAATTCATGCGTGCGGACCCATTTGCGAAGCGCATCGAAACTCAAACTTTGTACGATAGGTCTCTCATGGGCATCTAACTCATCCAGCACTTCAGTAAGAGATCTGCCGCTCATCACTTCACTAATGGCTTGAGCTGCAATTGTGATTGCTTCAGAGAGCGGAAGGCTATGAGATGTTCTTTGATCTAGCAATGGAATTTACTCAGGGTCAAGATGCTCAGCCTTCGTCTGAAAACAACATGGTTTTTCGGCAGCATCGAGTGCTTGTAAACACATTTTTGCACTTAATCTTTTACCGCCAGGCCTTTGCATCTCCAGAACCTCAATCACGCCAGAACCACACTGCACATAAATACTGTCTTGGCCCAAACCCAGAACTTCGCCAGACTTTCCCGACCCAGCAGGGGGATTTTTTGGTATGCGCG
This sequence comes from Polynucleobacter sp. AP-Titi-500A-B4, assembly GCF_018688095.1. Classification (NCBI taxonomy): domain Bacteria; kingdom Pseudomonadati; phylum Pseudomonadota; class Betaproteobacteria; order Burkholderiales; family Burkholderiaceae; genus Polynucleobacter; species Polynucleobacter sp. AP-Titi-500A-B4. Next base: position 2,070,659 of record NZ_CP061311.1, read on the forward strand.
TATTCCAAAGCTTGATGCTGAGTCCATTGAGGCTACTGGTAGCGCCTGGAAAAGGATTGAATGCCCTAATCCGCGCATCAATCTGCTGTGCATCCAAACTCCAATCAATCTCAGCCTCTGCTTTTAATATTTTCTCGGCGTAGGAAACGCCTAGATTTGATTGCGGGGTAGGGCTCAAACTTTTACCACTCGCTAACTGAGTAAGCGTACTCACAATTAACTTCGCACCCAGTTTTGACAATCTATCGTGCAAAGTGGCGCTCGTTTCATTAAGGTCAATCTCAAGCTCTTCAACCAAAACTATGTCACCAGTATCAAGGCCTGCATCCATCTGCATAATACATACGCCGGTTTTACGATCGCCTGACTCTATGGCGCGTTGAATAGGTGCAGCGCCCCGCCAACGAGGCAATAGAGATGCGTGAATATTAAAACTACCGTATCTGCCTGGGCGCTCGCTGATATCCAGAATCTCTTGCGGCAATATTAAGCCGTATGCAACCACGACCATGGCATCAAAATCAATTTGGGATAGGTGTTGATAAGCCTCTTCTGCTTGTAATTTCTTTTGCGCGTCAGGGCTATTGCGCTTTAGCGTTTCTGGCTGCAATACTGGAATATTTTTTTCTAATGCAAATTCTTTGACTGGGCTAGCTTGTAAATGCATTCCTCTGCCAGCGCGCCTGTCAGGCTGAGTGAGCGCAAGCACTATCTCATGGCCAGCATCATGAATTGCACGCATGGCTTGCGCTGCAAACTCAGGGGTTCCGGCAAAGACAATCTTCATTCAGAGCGCTTAGCGCTGACCTACCAATTCTTTGGCGCGCTTTTTCATTTTTTGTGAGATGCGAGTACGCTTCAAAAGCGATAAATACTCTACAAATACTTTGCCTTGCAAATGATCTAACTCGTGCTGCAAACAAACTGCTAATAGTCCGTCAGCATCCATCTCAAATTCTTTACCTTCAAGATCTAAAGCCTTGACACGTATTTGAGCAGGGCGCTCAACTTCGTCATAAAACTCGGGCACTGAAAGACAGCCCTCGCGCCAAGATTTTGTCTCAGCGCTTGCCCAAATAATTTCTGGATTGATAAATACCATGAGCTCATTTTGATCATCAGAAATATCAATCACAACGATGCGCTCATGAACATCAACCTGCGTTGCCGCCAACCCAACACCAGGTGCTTCATACATGGTATCTGCCATATCGGCTACGATTTTTTTAATGCGAGCATCAACCTGCGCAACAGGTTTGGCAACTTTATGCAAACGCGGATCGGGGTAACAAAGGACTGTTAACAAAGCCATGTAGGAATTATCTAACAGAGCAATCCGTCTGTCCTGATTGTGCGTAATTCCCCACGCATCAAAATGTTTGGTACTTATGAGACAAGCCCCAAACTTCATCCGCAAAATCGAGCAAAGAGACAGGCTTTACCCTGCCCGCCTGAACGATCTCTACGACCCCCCGCCTTGCCTATATATATGCGGAAATAGCAGGATCTTAAAGATGCCCATGGTTGCAATTGTTGGCGCCCGAAATGCAAGTAGCGAAGGGCTTAAAAATGCTGGCTTCTTTGCGCAAAGTCTAGCCAGGGCTGGTTGCATCATCGTTTCAGGTCTAGCCAAGGGCATAGACGGGGCGGCACACCGCGCAACCCTTGGTCTAGGTGCAAACCATGGCACCGTCGCTGTTTGTGGAACAGGGCTAAATATTGCCTACCCCCAAGAGCACTGCGGACTAATGCAGGCCATCAGTCGTCAAGGACTGCTGATTTCAGAGCTTTCGCCAGAAATTGGCCCAAAGGCGTTCCACTTTCCTCGGCGCAATCGCATTATTGCTGCACTCTGTTTGGGCGTAATTGTCATTGAGGCTGCCGAAAGGTCCGGATCTTTAATTACCGCACGACTTGCCTCCGAGCTTGGAAGAGAGGTTTTTGCTTTGCCAGGACCCATCAACGACCCTCTCTACGCCGGTTGTCATCAACTTATTCAGCAGGGGGCCAAGTTAGCGAGAGGGCCCAAAGATGTGCTGGAAGACCTTATTTTTCCCAAAAACCCCATTTAAAGTGGTTTTAAGGTGGTTTTTGTTAAATAAAAGTTATTGCAAGGTGGTGTTCGAAGGGCTCAAATAGGCGTTTTTTGGACTTTTCAGGATTTATCGGTTAATAATAAAAAAGGGAGTTGTAATAGGCCAAATCCTGATTTGGTTTAAATTGATCTTCCTTTTTCGCTATTAAAAACATTCATTCAGGCTCAAATTTAGGCAAACGCGTGGCTAAAGCATCTACCAAAAGCAGCTCCAAGACCTCTTCCGTGGATCATCCAAAGGCACTAATCATTGCCGAAAAACCATCGGTAGCCAATGACATTGCCAAAGCCCTGGGCGGGTTTACTAAGCACGAAGACTATTTTGAAAACGACGACTTTTTAATCTCATCTGCTGTTGGCCATCTTTTAGAAATTGCGGCGCCAGAAGAGTACGACGTAAAGCGCGGTAAATGGTCTTTTGCCAACCTGCCTGTTGTGCCGCCTTATTTTGATTTGCGTCCAATCGCCAAAACAGAATCACGCTTAAAGGTTTTGCAAAAGCTGATTAAGCGCAAAGATGTCACATCCCTCATTAACGCGTGTGACGCGGGACGCGAAGGAGAATTAATTTTTCGTTTGATTGCCCAGCATGCAAAAGCATCGCAATCCATTAAACGTTTATGGCTGCAGTCCATGACGCCGGCAGCCATTCGTGACGGCTTTACTAACCTGCGTAGCGATGAAGATATGCAGCCGCTTGCAGATGCTGCACGTTGTCGCTCCGAAGCTGACTGGTTGGTAGGCATTAATGGCACGCGTGCCATGACCGCATTTAATAGCAAGAGTGGTGGCTTCTTCTTAACGACTGTAGGTCGTGTACAAACCCCAACACTTTCAATTGTTGTAGAACGCGAAGAGCTCATTCGTAAATTTGTTTCAAAAGACTATTGGGAAGTAAAAGCTGAATTTATAGCTGCTGCTGGGGTATATGAAGGACGCTGGTTCGATCCTAAATTTAAAAAAGATGTTGCTGAGCCAGATGCGCGTGAGAATCGGCTATGGAGTGAGGCTGCGGCACAAAGCATCGTTGCGGCTTGTCGCGATAAAAAAGCAACGGTTACTGAAGAAGCAAAGCCAGCAACTCAGCTTGCACCTCAACTGTTTGACCTGACCAGCTTGCAACGCGAGGCCAATGCGCGCTTTGGTTTTTCTGCCAAAAATACACTCGGCCTTGCGCAGGCTTTGTATGAACGTCATAAGGTATTGACCTACCCTCGAACCGATGCAAAGGCATTGCCCGAGGATTATTTGGATACCGTAAAGCAAACTATGGAGAACCTTGCTGATCACTCACAAGAATATCGACCTTTTGCTAAACAAATTTTGCAAGGCGACCCCAAGGATCCCAAAGCAAAGGCGGGCTATGGCTGGATCAAACCAAATAAACGAATCTTTGATAACTCGAAGATCTCTGATCACTTTGCGATCATCCCAACGCTAGAGGCCCCAAAAAGCTTAAGCGAGCCAGAAGCTAAGTTATATGACTTGGTAGTGCGTCGCTTCTTGGCCGTCTTTTATCCAGCGGCAGAGTTTCGCGTCACGACTCGCATTACTGAGGCCTCAGGACATCACTTCAAAACTGAAGGTCGAGTCCTAGTAAACCCAGGCTGGCTAACCGTTTACGGCAAATCCAATCAGGCGGAAGATGAATTGGTGGCGGTGCAAGCCGGCGAAACAGTTCAAACCGAATCCGTGCTTGCTGTTCCATTGAAAACCAAACCCCCAGCACGCTATACAGAAGCAACTTTGCTTTCTGCAATGGAGAGCGCTGGAAAATGGGTTGATGATGATGAAATGCGTGAAGCCATGGCTGAAAAAGGTCTTGGCACTCCAGCAACACGCGCGGCCATCATCGAAGGCTTGCTAGCAGAAAAATATATTGTGCGTGAAGCGCGCGAGTTGATACCAACTGCAAAAGCATTTCAATTGATGACTTTGCTACGCGGCTTGGATGTTGAAGAGCTCACTCGTCCTGATTTAACCGGCAGCTGGGAAAATAAACTGTCGCTCATTGAGCAGGGCAAGATGAATCGCGATACCTTCATGCAAGAGATTGCGCAAATGACTCAGCGTATTGTGAAGCGTGCGAAGGAATACGACAGCGATACTATTCCTGGCGACTACGCCACAATGACCACGCCATGCCCGCACTGTAAGGGTCCGGTAAAAGAAAACTATCGTCGCTTCGCTTGTGAGAAGTGCGGCTTCACAATCAGCAAGACCCCCGGTGGCCGCGCTTTTGAATATCCCGAAGTAGAAGAATTATTGCGAGAAAAAACCATTGGGCCTTTACAAGGATTCCGCAGCAAAATGGGTCGTCCGTTTGCAGCCATCATTAAGCTAAGCGAAATCCCAGAAGATGATGCTGACTATCCGAATGCCGGCTTCAAGCTCGAATTTGATTTTGGCAACACGCAAGATGATGAAACCGAGGCGATAGACTTTACTGGTCGTCAAGCCTTGGGCGTTTGTCCAAAATGTTCTGGCGCTGTATACGAAGATGGCATGCGCTATGTTTGCGAAAACAATACGGGCCCAAGTAAATCTTGCGACTTCAAAACGGGTAAGGTGGTTCTGCAGCAAGAAGTCTCATCAGAACAGATTCAGAAACTGCTTAAAGAAGGCAAGACCGACTTGCTGACCAACTTCAAATCTAACCGCACTGGGCGGGGTTTCAAGGCCTATTTAGCGCTTGGCCCTGACGGAAAAATTGGTTTTGAGTTTGAGGCCAAGGCCCCTGGTGCTGCTAAAGCTCCAGCCAAAAAGCGCGCTGGCGCAAGCGCTGCAACCAAGTCTGCAGCAAAGCCTAAGCGCGCCAGTAAAGCAAAATCATCCTCTAGTAGCTGAGCTGTCACCAGCTTGGCCGCTAAGGCCGACCACAAGATTCCTCTTGACCCCAAAGCGGTAGCAAGAAAAATTCCCGGTCGCTGAGTCAGTGCGCCGATGATTGGCAAGCGATCGCCAGCCACACAGCGCACGCCAACAAACTCCCCGCTTTTAATGAGGCCAGCACCTTCACCGCTTGGGTAGTTCACCAAACCTCTGGCTTGCTTACGATTAAAGTCATCGCTAAGTTCTCTTGGGGATAAATCATCCTCGCCCTCATCAAAGCTAGAGCCCACAATCCAGCGATACGTTCCATCTTCAAGCTGCTCCGCTGGCAAACAATAGCCGTCCCCCGAAATACCTACCTTAGGCAATTTATCAACCCAAGGATCATTCGGTGTAATTGAAAAAATACTCAGCTGCCCGCGTACTGGTTTTAAAGGCAAGCGCACGCCAAGACTATTGATTAGGGCCTTGCTGTCCATTGCTGCAGCTATAACCACTTTGTCAGCAGAAACAATGATGTGATTTGCACCATTCAATAAAAACCATTTTCCATCATGCTCGTCAATTTTTGCGACACGCGTATTCCAGACACAAGAAAGGCGCTCGTGTTCTTGAAGGAGTTTCTTGCTTGCCTCAAATAGATTTAAACAAGCGCCTCGAGAAATCCACACGCCACTTTGAGAAATGCCGCAGATTCTCTCGGCCTCTTTGGTGTCAAGCGGAATTGCAATATCTTCTTTTAAATCGAGGGCCTGCAAATGCGCAGCGACCTCTGCTTGATTAAATTCTCGATCTTTTTTGCTTGGCTGAAAAATACCATGCGCACGCCAAGCCTTGCCCCACCTAGCTTCAGCCAATAAAAATGCCAAGCGGGTTAAACGCAGTAAACGCGGAGAACCTTTGCCAATATGAGGATGTGCGATTGCATAGGCGTGATTTGAACAAGCGGTGGCGGGGGAGTTTGCGGCATCAATCACGCAGACAGATTTGCCGCGCTCTAGCAACTCATTTGCAATAGCTGCGCCGCAAATGCCTGCCCCAATCACCACGATGTCATGGTGTTGGGATTTGGTCATTAATTAAACTTGATTTTGTCTTAGGCGTTAAGACGCTTTTCAATCTTGGCACGCATTTCTATAAGCTCTTTTGGCAAACGCTCACCCAGATGCTCAAATAACTCTGTGTGTAGCTTGAGCTCATTTTTCCAGTCATCAACTTTAGCGGTGATGACCTTGTCAAATTTCTCAATTGAAAAATCCAAGCCTTGCCAGTTCAAGTCGCCGTGCTCGGGTGAAATACCAAATACGGTTTCAACACCATTTGCAGTGCCTTCGGCACGACCCAAAATCCAAGAAAGAACGCGCATGTTTTCGCCATAACCAGGCCAAACAAACTTACCGCTTTCATCCTTACGGAACCAGTTCACACAATAGATTTTTGGCAATACAGCACCTTCTGCTTCAAGCTTTTTACCAATGTTTAGCCAATGCTGGAAGTAATCGCTCATGTTGTAGCCAGCAAATGCAATCATCGCAAATGGGTCGCGACGCACGACACCAACCTGTCCAGTGATAGCAGCGGTAGTTTCTGAGCCCATGGTTGCTGCCATATAGACACCTTCAACCCAATCGCGCGCCTCGCTCACTAAAGGCACGGTAGTTGAACGACGCCCACCAAACAAGAATGCATCAATAGGAACACCCTCTGGGTCATCCCATTTAGGATCAACCGCTGGATTGTTTGTGGCGGCCATTGTGAAGCGTGAGTTTGGATGCGCAGCCTTACGACCTGCAGCGCCATCAGCCGGCGTCCAATCTTTGCCCTGCCAATCAATTAAGTGCGCTGGCGGCGTTTCGGTCAAGCCCTCCCACCAAACATCACCATCATCGGTTAATCCAACGTTTGTAAAAATTACGTCTTCATTCAGGGAGTCAATGCAGTTTGGATTGGTTAGGCGGTTAGTGCCAGGAGCAACGCCGAAGTATCCAGACTCTGGGTTAATCGCAAACAATCGGGTTTTTCCAGTTACTGGGTCTTTGCGTGGCTTAATCCAAGCAATATCATCACCAATCGTAGTGACCTTCCAACCATCAAAGCCCTTTGGTGGAATCATCATTGAGAAATTCGTTTTTCCACAGGCCGATGGAAAGGCTGCTGCAACGTGATACTTTTTGCCTTCAGGTGAAGTCACACCCAAAATCAACATGTGCTCTGCAAGCCAGCCCTGTTCGCGGCCCATGTTAGAGGCAATGCGTAAAGCAAAGCATTTTTTTCCTAACAATGCATTGCCGCCGTAGCCTGAACCAAAAGACCAAATCTCGCGGGTTTCTGGATAGTGAACAATGTATTTGGTTTTATTGTTTGGCCAAGCCATATCTTTTTCGCCAGCAGCCAAGGGCTTGCCAACGGTATGAACACACGGCACAAACTCGCCATCTGCGCCCAGCTGATCAATCACTGCCTTACCCATGCGGGTCATCAAGCGCATATTGATTGCTACGTAAGGGCTATCTGATAGCTCGACACCAATGTGTGCAATTGGTGAGCCAATGGGGCCCATTGAGAACGGCACCACATACATTGTTCTGCCGCGCATGGATCCATCAAACAAAGGCTGCAAAGTAGCGCGCATTTCGCTTGGCTCTACCCAGTTATTCGTTGGGCCAGCATCCTCTTTTTTCGCAGAGCAAATATAAGTGCGATCTTCAACTCGAGCAACGTCGTCTGGATCGGAGAGGGCTAAAAATGAATTCTTGCGTTTTGCAGGGTTGAGGCGTTTAAAAACACCAGCCTTAACCAATAACTCACAAAGCTCGTCGTACTCGGCTTGGGAGCCATCGCACCAACGAATAGCATCTGGTTTTGTGAGCTCAGCAACTTCTGCAACCCACTCAATTAAACGCTTGTTTTTAACGTAAGCGGGCGCATTTACATTGATCTGGCCGCTGGTAGTTGATGTCATATATTTCCCCATGAAAATTGAATTTTTTAATCCAATGATTTTATCATTTTGGATATATTTGGCGGCCAACCCTAGGGCAGGGCAAACCCCTTATTTGCCGATACAAAATTGGCTAAAAATTTTGCCCAATAAGTCGTCTGGCAGCAGCTTGCCCGTTATTTGGCCTAGGTGGTTTTGGGCCAAAAAGAGCTCTTCTGCGAATAATTCAAGGGAATTATTGCCGTTTGCTGCAAATTTCTCTGATTTTTCAATATGTTGGGCAGCGCGCTCTAAGCAATCTAAATGGCGCCTGCGAGCAATGATTGCACCTTCTTGGGGGCCGTTCCAACCTACTGTTTCAAGAATTTTCTGTTTAAGAACTTCAATGCCCTCGCCAGTTTTGGCAGAAATCAGCAAAGCCCTGCCATTTAAGTCTGCAGAATTTTTATCCAATAAATCAGATTTATTGATCAACTCTAAAACGGGGCATTTAGCCGGCAAGGCTTCCAAAATTTGAGCCCTTAAATCATTTGCTTCTTTTTCGGCATTAGGGGCAGTCAAAAAGATCACGAGATCTGCAAGCCGGATTGCATCCCAGGTGCGCTCAATGCCTTTTGCTTCAACTTCATCCAAGGTGCGCCTTAAACCAGCGGTGTCAATAATGTGCATCGGCACACCCTCAATCTGGATGCTTTCTTTAACCCGATCTCGGGTAGTGCCAGCAATGGGAGTCACAATGGCAATCTCTTCGCCAGCCAGCCTATTTAAGAGGGAGCTCTTACCCACATTGGGCGCACCAGCCAACACCAGTTGAATTCCATCGCGCAGTATTTTTCCCTGCTTAGCCCCATCACGCAATGCTTGAAGTTTTGTCTTCACCGCCAAAAGGCGTTGGCGTGCTTGAGCATTTTCTAAAAACTCAATTTCTTCTTCCGGGAAATCAAGGGTAGATTCCACCAATATTCTGAGTTGGGTAATTTCTTCGACAAGCTCATTAATGTCGTCTGAAAAAGTTCCCTGCAACGATCTAGCCGCGCCACGAACGGCTGCTTCGCTTTGTGCATCAATCAAGTCTGCGATCGCCTCGGCCTGAGCCAGGTCGACTTTGTTATTGAGGTAGGCGCGCAAAGTAAACTCGCCAGGCTCGGCAATTACTAGCCCATCATCCTTGCCTAATTCGAGGCAACGCTTCATCACCAACTCAAGTAGCTGAGGGCCGCCATGGCACTGCAACTCCAAGACATCTTCACCGGTAAATGAGGCGGGGGCAGCAAAATAAATTGCCACCAATTGGTCAATCAGATGGCCGCCTTCATCGCGCAAGCTCAACAGAGTTGCTTGCCTAGGAATCAAATCCTTCTGAAAAAGAGCTTTGATAATGGGATTTAAATTTTGCCCACTGAGGCGGACGACACCAACCCCTGCCTTACCTAGGGCGGTTGCCACAGCAATGATCGGCAGTTTGCGGGTCATCATTGCTGTGTGTTTTCCATTTAACGCAATGCCATCAACAAATTACTTGGCTTCTTTTTTTCCGAACATTTGGTTGATTTGCCATTGTTGTGCAATCGACAACAGGTTGTTAACCACCCAATACAACACCAGACCAGCAGGGAAGAAGAAGAACATGATCGAAAATACGATCGGCATGTACATCATTACCTTGGCCTGAATTGGATCTGGTGGCGTTGGGTTAAGTTTGGTTTGAACAAACATCGATGCCGCCATGATCACCGGCAAGATGTAATAAGGGTCTGGAACCGATAGGTCATGAATCCACAAAACCCAAGGCGCGCCGCGCATTTCAACAGAAGAGAGAAGCACCCAGTACAGGGAAATAAATACAGGGATCTGAATTAATACTGGCAAACAACCGCCCAACGGATTGATCTTTTCTTTCCGGTACATCTCCATCATGGCTTGATTGAGTTTTTGTGGCTCGCCTTTGTATTGCTCTTTCATAGCCACTAAGCGTGGTTGTACTTCTTTCATACGCGCCATGGATTTATAGCTAGCAGCGGAGAGCGGGAAGAACACCAACTTAATCAGGATTGTTAGCAGAATAATTGCCCATCCCCAGTTACCAACGTAACCATGAATCTTTTCTAGCAACCAGAAAATAGGTTTTGCCAGAATGGTGAGATAGCCGTAATCTTTTAATAATTCAAAGCCAGGGGCAATCGTTTCTAAAACCTTTTCTTCTTGTGGACCAACGAAGAGTTGTGCTTTTTCAGTAACTACGGCGCCTTGCGCAACAACGCCCAGCGGGGTCTGCATACCAATTCGGTATAAGCCGTTATCAATCTTTCCGGCGTAGATATCGCGAGCAAACTTATCCCCAGGAATCCATGCGCTCGCAAAATAATGTTGCACCATTGCGATCCAAGCGGGGTCACCAGCTGGAACTTGGGTTGGGATGGTAATTTTGTTTTTATCTATCGCTGTAAATTCCAGCTTATTGAATTTTTCTTTGTCGGTATAAGCAGCAGGCCCTGTAAAGGTACTAGCAGAAAATGCGCCATCAAACGGTCCAATTTTCTGCTCTTGCGTTCCATCACGAACAATTTCCGTATAGAGAACTAGAGGATTTGGATTTGCGGTGCTTTGTGTAACGCGGTGACCCACATCTACCACGTAGCTTCCTGGATTCAGGATGAAGGTTTTTTCTAACTTGACGCCACTACGTTCGCTAGCGAGAACAATGAATGGTCTACCAGAACCATCTTTACCCGATTGAACTAACTTAAACGTGCTGGTGTGATTTGGTAAATCATTGTTATTGAGTGTAATTAAGCCGGATCTCGCAAAATACTTATGGTTCGGCGTGTATTGAAACAACTCAACGGGTTTTTGTTCTTCAGTCAACGCTTTAAGCAGTTTGGCGTCAATAACGTTTGCACCGCTTGCGCTAATTTCTAGAACGAGAACATCATTTTGTAAAACGAATTTTTCTGCGCCCTCGACAGAGCCGATGTTGGTGGCGGGCGCAGCAGCGGTGCTTGAGCCAGAAATTTGTGCTGGCACATCTACTTTACCTGCTGGTGCTGTTTTGTCTGTTGTGGCCGGTGTAACTGCCGGGGCACCGCCAAACATGGATGGCTTGCCCTCATGCACTTGCCAATTGTTGTACAGCATGAGACCTGATAGTGAAAACACAGCCCAAAGAATTGTTTTTTTAAAGTCCATTTGTATTCACTTAAATTAATGAGATATTTGTTTTACTGCAGGATCATAACCGCCTTGTGACCAAGGATTGCAGCGCAGTATTCGCCAGACCATTAAGCCAAAGCTTTTGAAAAATCCATAGTGATTAAAGCAATCGCAGGCATATTGTGAGCAGCTGGGCACATACTTACATTGCATGCCCACATAAGGACTAAGCGCCAATTGATATAAGCGCACTAGCTTGACTGCACCTTTATTGAAAATGCGCACCTTAGATAAGCTCCGCTACCTGTGAGCGCAAGAGGTCTTTTTCTTTTTTTCTGAGTCTGCCGCGGGTTTGGCGTCCGATTGGTTTTTTGAGTTTTACAACTACATCACTATTGCATGTTGTTGCTTGGGCAGTCCAAACCAATTCGCGAATCATTCGCTTGAGGCGATTTCGATCAACGGCCCGCTTAACCAATTTTTTGGCAACCGCAATTCCTAGATCGGGGGTGGCGCCATTTTGTGCGCCGACCGAATACAGGCCCCAAGACTGATTTGTTTTGGGGCGCGCTTTAAGTAATTCAGAAATCCTTGCGCTATTCAATGGCTAAATTAAACAGCCAAACGTTTGCGGCCTTTTGCGCGACGTGCGTTTAATACGGCGCGTCCGCTCTTTGTTTTCATGCGAATACGAAAACCGTGGGTGCGCTTACGGCGTGTTACTGATGGTTGATATGTTCTTTTCATGATAGATCCTGGGAAAACCAAGTATTTTCCTTGTTGCGGAGCAAAAGGTCAATCTATCTCAATAAATATGTAGGTGTTTTTCTCTATTTTTGTTGTCTTTTATATTAAAGCCTTAATTTATATGGAAATTTTTCTTTTATTCACAAGTTATCCACAGCTTTTCCACGAATTTTTACCTTGTGGATAACTTTATTGGATCGCTACAATGGATCCTCCAAAAAT